>NZ_JBDVAA010000045.1:0-5047 GCF_039943695.1 Cellulophaga sp.
TAAGTTCCAGAATTAACATTACTTTCTATATCCTCTACCGTAGTTGGGTATATGTTCATTTGAAAACCGTAGTTAATTTCTTCGGCTTTACCTATATTAAATAATTCTACAGATTGCCAAACCTTGTATGCAGACAACCATTTTTCTCTTAAAGTAACTAAGTTAGCTTCTGAAGGCGTAGCTATAAAATTATCTTTTTCATCTTCTAAATCATTAAGTTTAGTAGATAAATCTTCATAAGCAGGAATAATAATATTATCTGCAACATTAACTAATAACTCGCCTCTATTAAAATCATCTTTTCCTCCTGTTGGCAAATCAGATCCATCATCTGATGAACTACTACAAGCATTAAACACTAATGCTATCAATAAAATAAAACCTACTCTCTTCATTCTCCTTAATTTTATTTATTCTAAATAAAAGGCAAAAATAAAAAAAAGTAGTCATAAAATAACTATTATATGACTACTTTTTTAAAATCAGCTATTTAGCTATATATACTTCTAATTTGCGGCTTGTTCTTTTGTAAAACCATATGCAGCAGAAATCTCATCAGAAATCATATCCAATGTAGCTGGTGTAACATCCCAAAAGCCATTATCAGCCATTAACGTATCCATAAACCCATCAATTTTTGTAGAAGACAAAACAGGAGAACCTGTTAGGTTATCTCTTGTAAAACGTAAGCTATTAATAAATCCAAAAGCTTCAGATAAACCGTGAAAAGCAGAAGCTTTATCACTCGTTAAATTATTTTTTCCTGACTGTAGGTAATGTACAGCACGTACTGCAATTACTTTAGATATTTTTTCTCTAATAATTTCTACCTGCTCATCTCTAACAACGTAATTTTTAGCCACAATTGCAGCCCTACCTAATTTAAGAGCTTCGTAAACATCATTAGCTATTCCTGCAAAATCTGCATCTTCTTCAACTTTCCCTAAATATTCATTTAAAAAACTATCCTTTCCTAATTCTGGTGTTGCAGGAGTATCTTCATTACCATATAAATATCCATAAGCTTCATCCCACTTATGCTCCATATTAGTGTAGTTTTTACCATCTACCAATGTACCTGCATCATTATCTTCAATATTTGTTGCTTCGTCTAAAACAGCAGTACTTAAGTAATTATTTAGCATTTGGTCTACCATTAAACCACCAATAATAGATTTTGCAATTGCTTGGTTATACTCTAAACCTTTACCGTTAACATATCTTGTAGAACCACCACCTGCTTGTTGTATTTTACCTGCACTACCTGCAACAGCATCAACATCCCAATTAGGAAAGACATCTGTAACTTGCTCACTAATCCATAAATCTAATTGCTCTTTTATAGCCATAGAAGCTGTTGTGTTAGCTGAAAAATAGTCTGCAGATGCAGCTACTTTACTACGAATACTTTTTCCTGAGCTATTTAAATCTTCATCAGAAAAATCTGCAGCTCCCTCTTGATGAGCAAACATTGCATCTAATTCTGCTTCTGTTTTACTATTGTCTTTAAGAGCAGAGATAAACTCTTGTCCCATTTTAATTCTAGTAGTTTGACCACCAAAATCTACAGAACTCTCTCCATTATTTTCAAAAACATAAGTAGCAGGAGCTACTACATTTTTTCCTCCTGATGTATCATCTCCATTATCATCTGAAGAACAAGAAGTAAAAATTGCACTTGCTACAAATAAACCAACGAAAACTTTATTTAACCTCATACTAAAAGTGTTTAATTATTTTTTTTTGCAAATATCTTTAATAGATCATTACAAAACAATGTTTATTTAGAATAAATAAAAACAAAGTGTTTTTCGCTAGAAAATTAATAGAGATAAAACCAATAAAAAAAGAAAATTAATGAAACTTAGAAAACAGCTCTGTTGCCTTATTATATGCAGCCTCAAAGACCATCCAATTAACATTGGTATTTACTTTTTCTGCCGTAAAATAAGATAGCATTTTTTCGGTAGGCATATTACCAGTTAAATCGTCTTTTGCCATAGGGCAACCACCAAAACCTTGTACTGCACCATCAAATCTAACGCAGCCAGCATTATAAGCTGCTGCTACTTTTTCTTTCCATTTGGTTGGTGTAGTATGCAAATGAGCACCAAATTTAATGTCTGGATATTTAGGTATTAAATTAGAGAATAAATAATCTATGACGTCCGGAGTAGAAGAACCAACTGTATCTGATAATGAGATGATATTAACTCCCATATTGGCTAATTTTTCTGTCCATTCGCCAACAATTTCTACATTCCAAGGATCACCATAAGGGTTACCAAAGCCCATAGAAATATAAGTAACAACCTCTTTATTTGCAGTATTAGCAATGTCTAAAATCTCTTTTAGTGTTTCTACAGATTGTGCAATTGTTTTATGCGTATTACGCATCTGAAAGTTTTCTGAAATAGAAAAAGGATAACCTAAATAGTTTATTTCTTTATGTTTAGTAGCATCTTGTGCTCCACGCACGTTGGCTACTATAGACAATAGTTTACTCTGAGTTCTAGATAAATCCAAGCTTGCTAAAACCTCTGCGGTGTCTGCCATTTGCGGAATTGCTTTTGGAGACACAAAACTACCAAAGTCTATAGTATCAAAACCACAGTCTAGCAAAGACTGTATGTATTTTACCTTTAACTCTGTTGGAATAAAATCTTTTATTCCTTGCATTGCATCTCTTGGGCATTCTGTTATTTTAACTGTAGCAGACATAAATTAATTGTTGACTTCTTCAAAATTACTATTATTTATCCGATAAAAGAATATAAATTCCTAAGCCTATAAAAACTACAATTTGTATCCATTTAAAAAACAATCCAACTTTATCATTCTTAGCTATATAACTAGAAATTGAACCAGCTAAAACAGCTATTAATGCAAAAATCAAAAAAGAGACCAGCATAAAAATCAATCCTAAAATATAAAATTGAATTACTGAACTTAAAGTATCACTAAACAAAAAGCCAGGAAAAAAAGCCAAAAAGAACAATGCAACTTTAGGGTTTAGCACATTCATTACAAAACCTTGCTTAAACAAAGAGAATGCACTTTTTTTGGGTGCATTACCGGTTCCTAAAATAAGATGAGCATCACTTTTAAAAACTTTATAAGCAATATAAAACAGGTAACATGCGCCAAATATTTTAATTACTAAAAATAGATTATCATTGTCTTTAATTATTGCAGATACACCAAAAGCTAACAAGGTTGTATGTACTAAACATCCAGAAATTAGGCCAGCAACAGTTGCTAAACCAGATTTTTTACCGTTTACCAAACTCTGTGTTAACACGTATATATTATCTGGCCCAGGAAAAAAAGCTAACACTGCGGTGGCAGACATAAAGGCAATAAGTATATCGTAATTCAAAATCTTAGTTATTTAAAAATGAAAAGTACAAATTTTATAATAGTATACATTCTATATATTTATCTTTATAGAAAATACTAAACAATGAAAAATATAATTCTACTACTTTTCTTTAGTCTAAGTATCACCAACTATGCAAGCACTAGTACTAACAATAAAAGCATAAACAAAATGATGACTACACCTAAAGATAGCGTATTAAGACACGTGGTAATTTTTAAATTTAAAGCTGATGCCACAAAGCAACAAATTACTGCTGTTGAAGAAGCTTTTAGTGCGCTACCATCTAAAATATCAGAAATAAAAGATTATGAATGGGGACTAAATAATAGTCCTGAAGGCTTAAGCAAAGGATTTACACACTGCTTTTTTGTTACTTTTAAAAGCGAAGAAGACCGCGCTATTTACTTACCTCACCCAGACCATAAGGCTTTTGTAACCCTACTTACTCCTATTTTAGACGATGTTTTTGTGTTAGACTATTGGACCAACTAACTTTTAGCTAAAATTGCTTTATTTATTCTTTTTACAAGACCTGGACCTTCATAAATAAAACCTGTCCATATTTGTATTAAGTCTGCTCCTGCATCTAATTTTTCTAAAGCATCTTTCTCAGAGTGTATACCTCCTACTCCAATAATAGGAAAGGCTTTGTTGCTTTTATCTGCTAAAAACTTAATAACCTCTGTACTTCTACTAGTTAACGGCTTACCACTTAAACCTCCATTTTCTTTAGTAATACTTTCTGGCGATTTTAAGTTGTTACGCTCTATGGTTGTGTTTGTTGCTATAACTCCATTAATTTTAGTAATTGCTACAATATCTATAATATCTAACAATTGCTCATCTGTTAAGTCTGGAGCAATTTTAAGCAAAATAGGCTTAGCCTTTACTCCTTTTTGTGTTACATACTTTTTATTCTCTGTAACTAATGCATTTAATAAATTTGTTAAAGGCTCTTTATCTTGCAACTCTCTTAATCCTGGTGTATTAGGAGAACTTACGTTTACAACAAAATAATCTACGTGCGGATACAGCGCTTCAAAACAAATTAAATAATCCTCTACTGCACCATCATTAGGAGTAATTTTGTTTTTACCAATATTACCACCAATTAATACATTATGCTGTTCTTTTAAGCGCTCTACAGCCTCTAAAACCCCACCATTATTAAATCCCATACGGTTTACAATAGCTTTGTCTGCTTTTAACCTAAACAAGCGTTTTTTAGGATTTCCAGACTGTGGTTTAGGAGTTAAAGTTCCTATTTCTATAAAGCCAAAACCAAAATTAGATAGCTCTTTATACAATTTGGCATCTTTATCAAAACCAGCAGCTAAACCAACAGGATTTTTAAATTTAATACCAAAGACCTCTTTTTCTAAACGCTTGTCTTCAACTACGTACATTGCTCTAAATAAACCTCCAAAACCTATTTTAGAAAAAAACTTGATTAATGAAAATGATAAATGATGCACCTTTTCTGGATCCATCAAAAAAAACAACGGCCTAACAATAGCTTTGTACATAGAATTTTAAAATTTTGGCAAAAATACAAACTACCAAGATGTAGAACTATTTTACAATTGGTTTTTATTAACAGTTTTTACAATTTTTATAACTAAATACACTGCCTTTATTATCTTTAAAAATCGAAATAAAGAGTAC
>NZ_JBDVAA010000046.1:0-4606 GCF_039943695.1 Cellulophaga sp.
TAAAAATGAGCTTGTTCTTGCTACAGAAGATGACGGTGTTTTGTTTTTTAATTTACAAACAGAAGAATTAACACACCTTAAAAAAGAAAACGGAATTTTAGGAAACAGTATTTATTCTTTATACATAGACCCTAAAACAGATAATTACTGGATTGGTTCTTTGGGAGGTATAAGTGTTTATAACAAGCAAAAAGGAATAATAAATAACAGTACAGACAATGAAGGTTTACCTAGCCATATGGTATATGGTTTGCTAGATAATGAAGATAAAGTATGGATTAGTACCACAAAAGGTATTGCAGTAATAGACAAGCAAACCTACACTATTACTGCTTTTAATCCTAAAGAAGGTTGGCAAGCATCAGAATTTTCTGAAGGAGCATATTATAAAGACAATAAGGGGTTATTGTTCTTTGGAGGCGTAAATGGTTTAAATTACTTTAATCCTAATGCTATGAGTTTTAATCCCAATAAACCAAAACTTAAGGTAGAGTTTAATCAGCAAAAAATAACAGAAAAAAAGCTGACAAGAGCGCATAGTAAAAATGATGTTGTAGTAACTATTACCCCTGTAGTTTTTCCGGTTGATAAAAATACTAGCTACTATTACAAGCTACACGGTAAAAATGAAGATTGGATTTTAGCAAAGGGTAAACAACGTCTTCAATTTAAAAATTTAGCTTCTGGTACATATTCTTTTTTGGTTAAGAATGATAAAAATGAAGCCGGTAAAGAGGTGTTTACACTACATATTGAAAAAGCTTTTTATCAAACCATAACCTTTTTTACATTAGTTTTATTTGTATTTATAAGTGCGGCTTTTGCTTTTTTTTACTTAAAAAGTAAGGCATCTAAAGCACAACATAAAAAGTTAGAGGTGCAAATAGCTAACCGTACACAATTAATAGAAAAGCAGAAACAAGATCTCTTAAAAATAAATGGTCAGTTAGATGAGAAAAACCAGGAAATATTACTTCAAAAAGAAAAGCTACTAGACTTACATAATAATTTAAAAAATCAGGATTTTGAGGTAGATAAGTTTAAAACCTTTGTATTATCTCAATTTCAGCAACCATTATCTATTATTTTAAAGGCATCTCATGATATAAAAAATAATGAGAATGTAAAAAAGGAGCTGTTACAACAATCAGGAAAAATAATAGATCTAGTATCAGAATGGAACTATTTAGACCATATTAAAGACTTGGGAGAAGTAAAATTAACGTCGGTTAATTTGCTGCCAATTTTAAAAAGCATAGTAACTAATGTAAAAGAAAAACTAAAAGAAAATAACGCTAATTTTAATGCCCAGTTAGATAAAAATATCGCCTGGGTAGAGGTAGATTTATTGCGGCTTAAACTTTTACTAAAGTATATTTTTAATGATATTATAAAATACTCAGAAACCAAAAGTACATTAGATGTTTCCGTTCTTATAAATGGTAATCAGCTGCAATTTAAAGTAACATCCACTAGTACCTTATTGCAAAGTAATGTAAAAAATATTTTAAATTATAGTCCTTATTACAAAGCATTTTTGGTTTTAATAAAAGATTTAAATGGTACTTGCAATATATTAGAAGCAGATAGGTTTAATTTTCAATTTTGTTTGCCAGTTGCTGTTCTTCAAAACAACGTTAAGGCAGTAGAAACTATTTCTTGGAAACATCTAGACTTAAAAGAAAATCTTCCGGCTAATAAAAATAATATTCTTGTTTATACAGATGCTTCTAATTTTGATATAACCAATCAGTTATTAAAAAACACAAGTAATTATTTACTGTTTGAAAATGTAGTAACCAATTTATCATCGGCATTAAAACAATTACGTTTAGATGTTTTGATCTTTTACCAAGTAGGTTTTACTAAAGAAATAGCCTATTTTCTACAAAAATATAAAGAAATACCAAAGAAAGACAGAGTTCCTTTGGTATACATATCAGAAGAAATTAATTATGCTTTACAAGAGACTTCTTTAGAGTTTGGTATAGATGCGGTAATACAATTGCCAGCAAGTAAAACTTTTATCAGTAATAAAATAACATCTTTAGTTAATAGAAGTTTAGGTCGGGGACATAACAAGTTTCAGCAAGAGATTTTTAAAATTCTTACTGAAGAAAATGATATGCAATCTGGTAATGAAAAGCTGTTAAAACGTAGTTTAGAAGTTATAAAAGAAGAACTATCTAACCCATCTTTTAATGTAGAAAAACTTATTTCTATTTTAGAAATATCTAGAATTAAATGTTATAGGTTATTCAAGGAGCATTTAGGACAGTCTCCATCAGATGTTATAACATCTCTTCGTTTACAAAAAGCCGAATATTTACTAAAAAACAAAAAATTTAATATCTCAGAAATTGGTTTTGAGTGTGGGTATAGTGATAGCAAATACTTTGGACGCACATTTAAAAAACATTTTGGGGTAAGCCCCAAGGTATACAAGGAGCAAAAAGTATAGCGTGCATTGTATGCTTAGGATTAGCTGTATGTTAGGTTAATGTTACTGTAACAAAAGTCCTATTTTTTGATGCTCACTAAGGTTTTTTTGTACTAATAATCCTCTTTACTGAAACAATTTTACCCCCACTAAAAACAACCACACAATACATTTGAAAAAAACAAAAACTATAAATTAAAATGAAAAAATTATACTTTTTTCTAACACTCAGTTTAGGGTGTTTATCTACCATGTTAGCGCAGGTAACAGTAAAGGGCACAGTAGTGTCTAACAATGATGGGTTACCAATCTCTGGTGCCGCAGTAACTATTAAAGGTAAAACTACAACAGGAACGGCAACCGATTTTGATGGTAACTTTACTTTAGAGTTAAAAGAAGAAAATGGAGTACTTGTAATATCTTCATTAGGTTTTGCATCTAAAGAAATTGCTTATAGTGGAAACCAAACAGTATCTGTTGGTTTAGATGAAGCTACAAATTCTTTAGATGAGGTTGTACTTATAGGTTATGGCTCTACTAAAAAAGGAGATTTAACCTCTGCAATTGGTACAGCGGCAAATGTTGGTACAATTACAAGTAGGCCAGTTGGTAATTATAAAGAGTTTTTACAAGGTAACATAGCAGGTGTTACCGTATTAAGTTCTGGTGGTGACCCAACAAGTACTGCTAGTATAAAAATTAGAGGTATTGGTACTTTAAACTCAGAGTCTCCATTGGTTGTTGTAGATGGGTTACCATACAACGGACCAGAAATAAACCCTAATGATATAGCTTCTATATCTGTATTAAAAGATGCGGCTTCTGCTGCAATTTATGGTGCACAAGCTGCATCCGGTGTAATTGTAATAGAAACTAAAAAAGGAAAAACAGGTAAACCAAGGTTAAATATTAACTATTATACAGGTATTAAAACAGCGTCTAATTTACCAACACCTTTAACGGCAAAACAGCAATCTGAGGTATATAACTTAGCAGCAGATAATGCAGGTACACCAAGACAGTCTGCTCATGATGCAGCCCAAAATCCTTACGGACAAGTAAACCGTACAAATTGGATTGATGTTATTTTTAGAGATGCCACTGTAAATAATTTAAATATTGATTTAAGTGGTGCAGGTGAAAAATTTAATTATTATACTTCTTTTGCTTTTAGAGATAGAGAAGGTGTTTTAGAAGGTACTAGTTCTCAAAACTATAGTTTAAGATTAAAGTCTGACTATAATATTACAGATAAAATTACAGTAGGAGAAAATATTTATTTCTCTAGAGATGAGGCTTATGGTACAAACACAGATAATCCTTACTCTGGTACAATTATAAATGCAATTTATATGCCTTCCGCATCACCAACGCGTTATGAGGATGGTAGTTTTGCAGGTGTAGTACCAGAAAGTTTATCTCAGTTTGCAGGTGCTTACGGAGATGTCTACAATCCTTTATCTTTATTGTTAAGGCCAACAAAGGAGTCTCCAAGTACATTTATAAATGCAAACGTATATTTTAAGTATGATTTGTTAGACGGTTTATCATTTAAATCTAATTACTCTTATTCTTATAAAGATAACAGAACAAAAGAGTTTTACCCAAGAGTGCCAGAATTAGGCCGTAGTAATAGTCAAAACACATTATTACAAACAAACAGCAATCAAAATAAATGGATATGGGACAACCAATTGTCTTATAATAAATCTTTTGGTAATCATAACTTAAATGTAACTGCAATTTATTCGGCACAAAACACAAAAGGAAATTATATTTCTTTACGTGGAACGGGGTTTTCATCGGAAGAACCGTTTAACCAGTATCTGCAAAATGCTGAGTTACTAAATAAGCCAAGTAATAATCCTTTTGAAGAAGCATTAACTTCTGCAATTGGTAGGGTTATGTATAATTACAATAATAAATATTACATATCTGGTAGTATACGTAGTGATGAGTCTTCTAGGTTAGCTGTAGAAAACCAATCAGATACTTTTACATCTGTTTCTGCAGGTTGGAGAATATCTAACGAGTCTTTCTTTAATATAGATGCAATTAACGATTTAAAATTTAGAGCATCTTGGGGAGAAATAGGAAACATACAGTCTATTAGCGGTTATTATCCTTTTGATGTTCCTGTGGCAAGCGGTAATGTAATTATGGGAG
>NZ_JBDVAA010000047.1:0-2198 GCF_039943695.1 Cellulophaga sp.
ATTCCTGTATATTGAGTTTAAAAAACTCTATTTTTATAATCAGAAATGACTAGTTGCTTTACGTATCTCTAGTTTTGGTTTGAGTAATTGTATGTTAAAAGGCTTAAAAATTCTGTGATAACAGTGTTTTTTTTTAATCAATTAAACACGCTCTTTTTATAATTGAGTTTCTGCTTGCAAAAATATATGAAATTCCTAAATCTACACGCTTATACTAATTTAATCTACTGTTATATTTATGCTAATCTGTTTAATTATTGGTTTAACTATGTTTAGAGTTGATATTAGGAAGTTTATTTTCTGAAAAAAGTAGTTTCATAAGTTTTAGAGTTGCCTACATTATCTGTTACTACTACTTTTAAATTACACTCTTTTTTATCAAGAATTTTATCATCAAAATTATATGTAATTGTATTTGTTTTATACTCGTAGCTCATTAAAATCCACTCTCCGTTTAAGTAAGCGTTGTAGGTGTCAATTCCACTTAAGTCATCAACAATTTTAAGGCTTAAATATTTGTAATTATTAAGCCATTGTTTTGCTTTAAAGTTTTTAGGAGTAATTACGGGTGCTATTGTGTCTTTAGCAAGTGTGTATGTGCCCAAGTTTTTTGTTCTTGTTGTAAATGTATTTCCTCTTTTGTATGTTGTAGCGTGTATTGGTTGTTTTCTGCTATTTAGTCTTGCTATAAAAAGTTTTTTTCTTTCTGATGCAGAATATTTACTAACATCAAAAGTAATTGTAAAATTACGGTGAGCAGGAACTTCACCATTATGAATTTTTACAGTATCTGCACCTTTTTCTAAATCGATATAAAAATCTTTATAAAATGTATTAGCAGGGAAATATACTTTGGCGCCATCTAAATTGTAGTTATTTGGTTTTTTTGCAATTAGATAGTTATCTGTAATTTCTATTTTTTTAGGTGATTTTAATTCTTGTACTTTACCTTCAACCGGAATAATAATTTTAGTTGTGTTATCTTCCCAGTCCTTTAAAAGTAATACTACATTGTAGCTAAGACCATTATTTACAGTTATTTTTCCATCATTATGTAAGTCAGAGTAAATGCTAAGTTTATTACTAGGCTCTTTAAAACATTTTACAATACGTTGACTGTATTTACCGTAGTGTTGGTAGTCTATTAAAGTGTTAATATATCTAGACTCTGCAAACGAGAAAGTGTTAAATTTAAACTTAGAATAGGTTTTACCATTTACTTGTTGTTCTATAGAATAAATACCGTTTTTATTTGCAGCCATATCTTGCCTGTCATATCCATTAAAGCCAATTCCTATGGTACCAGCAGCATACACTTTATCTGCTAAATAAGACCCATCTGCTTGCCTTTTAAATTTTAACTGTGTTTTGTCTGCGTTGCGGTTTATTTGTGCATTATCACTTAAAGGATAGGCGTAAAGGTTTAATATTGTAGGGTCTGTTGCATCTCTAATATCATAGCCATACAAAAGCGGATTTGTAGGTTTGCTGGTTGTGTTGCTTCTAATTTCAAAATGTAAATGTGGTCCAGAAGAACCTCCTGTATTACCAGAGTAGGCGATAACTTCACCTTTTTTAACTTTTAGCTCACCAAAATCAGGAAAAGTTTCTACTTGGTAAGACTGTTTTTTGTATTGTATTTTTTTTATATACTCTTCTATTTTTGGAGAAAATTTTTGCAAATGAGCATACACAGATGTGTAACCACTAGGGTGTGTAATGTATAGAGCTTTACCATAGCCCCAATGTGATATTTTAATACGTGTAACAGAGGCATCGTCTATGGCGTAAACTGCTAAACCTTCTCTCTGTTGGGTTTTAATATCTATACCAGAATGAAAATGATTAGAGCGTAACTCACCAAAATTACCAGCTAATATTAAAGGAATGTCTAAAGGAGATTGAAATTTGTTCTGTGGATATTTTTCTTGTCCGTTAACAGAAGTAAGTAAAAATAATGCAGCTATAAATGCGTAAATTCTCATATGTATTGTTAAAGTTGATACGAAAATAACCAATCCCGCTTAATTGAAAAAGACTAATACGTCTTAAAAATTACAAAACACCTTATTACAAGAGGTTAAGTGCTAAGATTTAATTCTTTACAAGAATAATTGAAAAAAGTATTGCGAAGTAGTTTATTCTATGTTAACTTTGTGATAAATGCATCGATTTTTGTAAATGAGCGAATTAGTTGA
>NZ_JBDVAA010000048.1:0-3904 GCF_039943695.1 Cellulophaga sp.
GTGTAGAACCGTGGTAAATGTTACAGGAGATGCTACAGTATCTATGATTGTTGCTAAATCTGCTGGTAAATTACATGATAATCCTAAGGCTAAAAATTGGGATGATAATTATGACGAAGTAAAGTAGCATAACTACTTTTAATGTATAAAAGCAGCATCAAACAATTAAGTTTGATGCTGTTTTACTTTTATAACTATATTGTCTTTAAAAATAATATCTAATGCGTCTGTATCAATACTAAAAATACCAGGTTTAAACCCCAATATATAAGCAATATGTTCTGGGTTGTATTCATAAAAATCTTCACCTAATAATTGTATAACTTCTGTTCTAGTTTTACCAATTAGCATATTACTCTCAATTATATCAGTAGATAACTCATAACGTTGCTCAGGATTGTTGTTCCATTTTTGTTGATTAAACTGATATTTAGGATAGTAGGAAATTATTGCTACAAAACAATATATGCTAAAGATGTATGTTAATGGAGCAAAAACAATAGATAGTCCTATTGCAGTAATTTTTTTATATTTTAAAGCAATTCTATTGCTTTTTTTTAAAGCCCAATTAAAAATGAAAAATAAGACGATAGTTATAAATAGGATTATTAATATGACCATAATTGTATGTTAAATAAGTTTGTAAATTATAAAGAGATATGTTTGTTTTTAGGATATTTAACTTGGTAAGAAAAACGTTCTTTTTGTGTTTCTTTACTATTTAAATCTATTTTCCACGTTAGCAAACCTTTAGCGTCATTATAATTTGCATTGTATGTTTCTATTTCACTTACTTTAATCTCTTTATTTTCAGATAACGGAATCCTGTCTATTAACTTTACGGTAATCGCTGTGCTTTTATTATTCTTAATTTCTAAATCATACGCTCTGTTTAACACACGATTATTACCAAATAAAGATTTACCTTTAAAGTTTCGATCTTGCTTTCTTGTAACTGTAATACCTGCATCTACACCTAAAGAAACTACCATTTCTTTTGTTGTTTTGTATGGATCTATTACCGTTTTACCAGCAAAACCACCTTTAAAGTAAATGTTAGCCTCACCAGGTAATAAATTGTATTGTTCCCAGTTTTTAAACGATGCAGTTAAAAAAACATTTTCATTTAATACGGGTATAGAAAGGTACTCGTATGTAGCATCTAAATTAAAGGTATTAATTTCTATGGCTATTATATCTCCATCAGACTTAATAGAATACGGTTTTTTAATTGCAAAAGTTGTATTGGTAACATCGTCCTCTGTAGTACTCTTTTTAGTAGTAATAATAATGACACCGTTGCTACCTCTAGCACCATAAATTCCTGTGGCTTCGGCTCCTTTAACAACCTCTAAAGATTGTATGTCATTAGTATCAATATCACCTTCTAAATAATTAGACATTGGTACACCATCAATTATGTATAAAGGTAATGATGGAGTAGAAGATGCACCTCTAATTTCTATTCCTTCTGCTTTGCCTTGCAATGCAGTAGAGTAACCTGTAACTACAACTTCATCTAAGGCTTCATTATCTTCATCTAATTTTGTGTTTATTATAGATGCATAAATTGGTAGTTCTGTTGTTTGCATTCCTATGTAAGAAAACTGTAATTCTCGCCCAGTATGGGTTGCTATGGTGTAGTTTCCATCAAAATCTGTTTGTGTACCTATGTTAGTGCCTTTTATTAAAACAGTACAGCCAGGTAAAGGTTGTCCGGATGCGTCTGTAACCACCCCTGTTACTTTTTTTACTGAAGGATTGTAATAATATTTACTCTTTTTTATAGCTTTAGATTGGTAATTGTACCCGTTTGTAAAGTTTAGATATTTAGTGTCTATAACCGGTTTAGTTGTTTGTTTTATAGGGTTTCCGGTTGATAAATTAATTTTTACATTCTTCCACTCATTACCTGTGTTTTGGTACACATTAGCTTTGTATTTAAGTTGAAGATTACTGGCTGTATTTTTAGATTTTATATCATAAGTTGGCACCCAACCAGCATCTGAAACAACATAAGACAAAATTAAGTTTATGTTAATGTCTACAGGGGCATCAAACTTAACAACTAATTCTCCTTGCGCTATAGCAGGCCCAGTTGTAAGCTCTTTTACTTGTAAATTTAGATCTCTAATTGTTGTGCTTATTTTTTCTATTTCATTTTTTATAGTAAATATCTCATCTCTAATTTCAGTAATGCGTTTTCTGTAATAAGTACTTATTTGTTTAAGCTTCTCTAGGTCTAAATTTTCTGTAGTTGCGCTTACTTGTCTGTTTTTGGTAATTAATAATTCTTCTTCTTGTAAACCAGATATTCTATTTTTTAATAGTTGAATTTTTTTAGATAGTAATTTGGCTTCATTTTGTAATTCTGTAGCTTCAGGAGTTACCATAAACTTATCTAAATAGTTAATACCGTAATCCATTGCTAAAATAGAAACAGATTGTAACCCTGATATTTGAATGCTATTTTCATCAATTTTAGAAGATAAACCAGTAAACTTTAACTCGGTTGTACCTTCTTTAAGCGTAAAATTACTTGTGCGTGTAATTTGTGCTCCATTTAAGTAAACTGTAACCTCTTTTATGGTAGAAGGAGTTTTTTTGTCGTTCGCAGTTATTGCTAGGGGAATTAGTAACAATAGATAAAGTAGCTTTTTCATAGATATTAGTTTTTAAGGTTGCGTAAACCTAAGAATAGCAATACTTGAAAAAAACTAATAGTTTGTAAAGTGGTCTTTAGAGTGAGTAAAGTTAACTTTTGAGCTAGTTTACGGTTTAGAAGTACTTTTAAAGTTTGTGCTGCTAGGAAGCTCAAACAATTCTAATTCAAAAAATGGAATAGCAGCAAGTAAATGATCAAAAATATCAGACATTATATACTCGTAGTTTTCCCATCTTTTATCACTACTAAAAGCATAAACCTCTAAAGGTATACCTTGTGCAGTAGGGGCTAACTGCCTAACCATAACCATCATATCTTTATTTATGGCAGAATGATTTTTTAAATAGGTATCTGCATACTTTCTAAAAAGACCAATGTTAGTAAGGTTTCTTCCGTTTATTAAGATAGATTTATCTATGTTGTTACTTTGGTTGTACTCTGTAATTGTTTCTTGTCTGCCAACAATATACTCTGTTATGAGACTTATTTTTTTTAATTTTTGAATATCTTTTGGAGCTAAAAATTTAATACTCTCTTGCTTAATTATTAAAGCACGTTTAATTCTACGCCCAGGAGAATTTGTCATTCCTCTCCAGTTTTTAAAAGAATCAGAAATTAAGGCGTATGTTGGTATAGTTGTAATTGTATTATCAAAGTTTTGTACTTTAACTGTAGCAAGGTTAATTTCTATAACATCACCATCTGCACCGTAATTATTAAAAGAAATCCAATCACCAATACGCACCATATCATTTATAGATACTTGTATACTGGCAACAAAACCAAGTATGGTGTCTTTAAAAATTAATAATATTACAGCAGAGGCGGTACCTAAACCAGTTAAAAATTTCCAAAGTTCTATGTCTGTAAGTATAGATATAGCTAACAAAATACCAATAGACCATAAAAATATCATAAATACTTGTATGTAACTATCTATAGGTTTGTCTTTTAGATTTGGTAATGTTTTAAAGAAATCTTTTAAAGTGTTAAGCAAACTCCTAACTACCCAAAGAGTTAATACAATACCAAAAACTTCTAACCCTTTTAAAATTACACCTTGTGCTTTTATGAAACCGTTAAAAACCAATGGAACAGCGTTGTAAGCAATAATAATAGGAACTATATGAGCAACATTTCTTGGTACCTTATTTTTAACCAAAAAGTCATCAAAATTGGTTTTAGATATGCTTGTAAATTTTGCAAAGACAGAAATAAAAATCTTTCTTAAAACAAAAT
>NZ_JBDVAA010000049.1:0-52157 GCF_039943695.1 Cellulophaga sp.
TTCTTCATTATTATTAACAGCTCCAAGTTTAGATAATGGATTAGAGTTAGAGTTGGTAGGTAAAATTACCTCTGTGCCTTATATAAAAATGACACTTGCTCTACTTACTCAAATAGGAGTAAAAAACTCTTTTGAGGGTAATACTATTAAGGTTGAGTCAAAAAAATCTGTTAGTGATACTACATTGGTTGTAGAGTCAGATTGGAGCTCGGCATCTTACTATTACAGTATTGTTGCAATGTCTGCTGTTGGTACCGAGATTAGCTTATCAGCATATAAAAAAGATAGTTTGCAAGGAGATAGTGTTTTGGCTGATATTTACACAGACTTTGGGGTAGAAACTACTTTTTTAGATAATAAAGTGATTTTAAAAAAGATAACAGATAAAGAAACACAAGAAATTACAAAAGACCTTAGCAATGCCCCAGATATTGCGCAAACAATAGCGGTAACTACATTTGGTTTAGGTTTAGGGTGCCATTTAACAGGTTTGCATACTTTAAAAATTAAAGAAACAGATAGGTTGGAAGCTCTAAAAATAGAACTGACAAAATTAGGAGCGTCTATAGAGGTTACAGACAAAACTTTAACTATAAAATCAACATCTAAAATTAATAAAGACATTGCTATAGATACGTACAATGACCACAGAATGGGAATGGCTTTTGCTCCTTTGGCTTTAAAAACAACAATTTTTATTAATGATGCAGGAGTAGTGTCAAAATCGTACCCAGATTTCTGGACAGATTTAAAACAGCTTAAATTTGGCATAAAAGAGGCCTAAATACTGGTATATTGTTATTTAATTGGTGTTTTACTTGACAACGCCTATGCTAGGATAGTATATTTGCAATCGCATAAAACAAAAATTAAGAAAATATGCACTAAATGGTAAAACATTGGGTGCTTTTTTATTAACATAAAAATAAATATCTTTTTAGTTTTCATTGGTTATGTATAACCGTTAACATCATAAAAAATATTAAATGAAATTATCTAGCTTTAATTTTGAACTTCCAGACAATTTGTTAGCCGAGTATCCATCAGAACACAGGGATGAAGCTAAATTGATGGTAATACATAGAGAAACCGGTAAAATTGAACACAAAATGTTTAAGGACCTAATCAACTATTTTGATGAAGGTGATGTAATGGTTTTAAACAATACTAAAGTTTTTCCTGCTCGTTTATACGGTAATAAAGAAAAAACTGGAGCAAGAATTGAAGTGTTTTTATTACGTGAGTTAAATGCAGAACAACGTTTATGGGATGTTTTAGTAGATCCTGCTCGTAAAATAAGAATTGGTAATAAATTATATTTTGGTGATGATGAAACTCTAGTAGCTGAGGTTATAGATAACACAACATCTAGAGGTAGAACATTACGCTTTTTATATGATGGTTCTTATACAGACTTTAGACAAAAATTAAAAGATTTAGGCGAAACTCCACTTCCTAAATACATTAAAAGAGATGTAGAGGAGACAGATGAGGATCGTTACCAAACAATATATGCTAAGCACGAAGGTGCTGTAGCTGCGCCAACAGCAGGCTTACACTTTTCTAAACACTTATTAAAGAGATTAGAAATTAAAGGTGTAGATTTTGCAGAGTTAACTTTACATGTTGGTTTAGGTACTTTTAACCCGGTAGAGGTAGAAGATTTATCTAAACACAAAATGGATAGTGAAGAGTTGGTTATAGATGAAAAAGCAACAGAAGTAGTAAACTCTGCTATAGATGGTAAGCGTAGAATTTGTGCTATTGGTACAACAGCAATGCGTGGTTTAGAAAGTGCTGTTTCTTCTAACGGACACTTAAATACGTATGAAGGATGGACAAATAAATTTATTTTTCCTCCTTATGATTTTAGTATTGCTAATTCTATGGTAACAAACTTTCACTTACCAAAGTCTACTTTGTTAATGATGGTTTCTGCTTTTGTAGGTCATGACCTTATGAAAAAAGCATACAAAGAGGCTATTTTAGAAAGCTACAAATTTTACTCTTACGGAGATGCAATGTTAATTATCTAATTAACATTTTAATACATACAATTAAAATCCCGTCAGCTTTCTATTTGTATAGAAATTGGCGGGATTAACTTTTATCTACTACCTTTAGTACTGTGGAAACAATTAAGAAGAAAGACATACGAACCTTAACTAAGGAACAAATTAGAGCATTTTTTGTAGCTCAAGGAGACAAAGCCTTTAGAGGAAACCAGGTGTACGAGTGGTTGTGGCAAAAAGGAGCACACTCTTTTGAGGCTATGACAAACTTGTCTAAAGAAACTAGGCAACAGTTAGATGCTAACTTTGTTATAAACCATATTAAGGTAGATCAGATGCAGCGTAGTAGTGACGGTACTATAAAAAACGCAGTAAAATTACATGACAATTTAATAGTAGAATCTGTATTAATACCAACAAAAACAAGAACCACAGCCTGTGTATCTAGTCAGGTTGGTTGTAGTTTAGACTGTAGGTTTTGTGCAACATCTAGGTTAAAGCGTATGCGAAACTTAAATCCAGATGAGATTTATGACCAAGTAGTTGCTATAGATAATGAAAGTAGATTGTATTTTGACCGTAAACTAAGTAACATTGTGTTTATGGGTATGGGAGAACCTTTAATGAACTATAATAACGTTCTAAAAGCTATAGATAAAATTACGTCTCCAGAAGGTTTAGGAATGTCACCTAAAAGAATTATAGTGTCTACCTCAGGTGTTCCTAAAATGATTAAGAAAATGGCAGATGATGAGGTTAAGTTTAAGCTTGCAGTATCATTACATTCTGCTATAGATGAAATTAGAACATCTATAATGCCTTTTAATGCATCGTTTCCATTAAAAGATCTAAGAGAGGCGTTGCAATATTGGTACTCAAAAACTAAAAGTAGAATTACATACGAGTATGTAGTTTGGGATGGTATTAATGATACGCAGAATGACGCTAATGCATTGGTAGATTTTTGCAAATTTGCACCATCAAAAGTCAATTTAATAGAATACAATCCTATAGACGATGGGGAGTTTCAGCAAGCTGCTAGTAAGGCCATAGATATGTATGTTGCAACATTAGAACGCAATGGTATAACAGTTACTGTTAGGCGTTCTAGAGGTAAAGATATAGATGCTGCTTGCGGACAGTTAGCTAATAAAAGCTAAAAAGGCAGATGAAATAAATCACCTGCCTTTTTCTAAAAAAACACATTAACCACAATGTTCTTTTTATTTCATTTGAGCTTTTAACTCATCTATAGTTTTTGCCATAACAACTCCTGGTATTTTTATTGGAGCAGCAACTTCGGCTAAAAATGTTCCTTTAACTTCACCTCTTTTGTAAGTTGTAAAACCAACTCTGTATAAACCAGCAGTTAATGCTTTTGTAGGGTTGCTCATTTCACTTTTGTAACGTAACAAAGAGTTGTAGCTGCTACCACTTGGTTGCTTAGGTAATTCAGATGTATCATCATTAGATGCTAAAGTAACCCAGTTAGCGCTTTTAGCTCCTTCTGTAGTAACTTTATCAGCAGAAACAATATCAGATCTTTCTAAAGTAATGTATGTGTCAAAAAAGTCTTTTGTAGAAGCGTGCTCATCAAAATCTGCAGATTTAACAGCATTTTTAATTTTATCACCATTTGCAGGCGAAACCATTCTTACTCCTAATTCTGGAGCAGCTAAAGGTACCCAAACGTATATGTAGTAAAACTTTTTATTGTCTTTAACTTCATCTTCATTACCTGGAGATGCATAACCTAAGTAGCTAATATTATCTGTGTAAGGTACTTTAATTGTTTTTGGTCCTATTTTCTTCTCAACAGAACTTCCAAATTTTTTAAGTTTTTGAGCATTTACAATTGCGCTACAGCTAAAAAGTAACATTGCTGCTACAAATAGATTTTTTTTCATCTTAGTGTGATTTTTAAAATTGTTATTGTTAATAATTATATGGCAAAGATGAAGCTATTTTTATGATTAAATAGACCTTTTTGTAGGGAAAGTTTTACCCCTGTTTTCAGGGGTAGTCTATTATATTACTAAAATGTAAAACATAGCTTATGAATATAATATTTTAATTACTTTTACCTTTCCAAATTTAACTAATTGCCTTTTTGAAAATAGTAGCACAAATAAAGGACCCAGTAAACAAAGAAATGGAGCTTTTTGAAAAAAAGTTTCACGAATCTATGTCTTCTAAAGTGGCCTTACTTAACAGAATTACATACTATATTGTAAACAGAAAAGGAAAGCAAATGCGGCCAATGTTTGTGTTTTTAACAGCAAAATTGGTTTCTGGTGGCAAAGTAAACGAACGTACTTACCGTGGAGCATCTGTTATAGAGTTAATACATACAGCTACTTTGGTACATGATGATGTTGTAGATGATAGTAACAAGCGTCGTGGTTTTTTCTCTGTAAATGCACTTTGGAAAAATAAAATTGCAGTACTTGTTGGCGATTTTTTACTGTCTAAAGGATTGTTGCTTTCTATTGATAATGGTGATTTTGACCTTCTTAAAATTATTTCAGTAGCTGTACGCGAAATGAGTGAAGGTGAGTTGTTGCAAATTGAAAAAGCACGTAAACTAGATATTACCGAAGATATTTACTACGAAATAATTAGACAAAAAACAGCTACACTTATTGCGGCTTGCTGTAGTTTAGGAGCTTGTTCTGTAAATCCAGATTCTGATGATGTAGAAACATTTAGGAAATTTGGAGAACTAATAGGTATGGCTTTTCAAATAAAAGATGATTTGTTTGATTATGGAGAAGAGGCAATTGGTAAGCCTACGGGTATAGATATTAAGGAGCAGAAAATGACGCTTCCTTTAATTTATACACTAAATAACTGCACAAAAAAAGAGAAAAACTGGTTAATAAACTCAGTTAAAAAACATAATAAAGACAAAAAACGAGTTAAAGAGGTAATTAATTTTGTGAAAGATAGTGGTGGTTTAGCTTATGCTGAAGAGAAAATGATGTCTTTTAAAACCGAAGCTCTTGCTTTATTAAGTAAATATCCAGAGTCCGATTATAAAAGTTCGCTAGAACTAATGGTAAATTACGTAGTAGACAGAAAAAAATAATAATTTTATTCATCTGGTAATCAATGCGTTGTAGTTTATTTTAAAATAAATTTATTTTCTGGGCAACGTTACAGTAATGTTTGTTGTCTATACTTATAGAACACCATCACTGTGAAAATTATTAAACTTTACAATAACGAGAATACGCTTATTAAAAAAGCAGCTGCTGCAGACAGGGAGGCGCAAGAGCGTTTGTATAATAAATACGCTCCTAAAATGCTAGGCGTATGTAGGCAATACATAAAAGATCTGCAATTTGCAGAAGATGTTATGGTAAGTGCATTTTTAAAAGTATTTAAGTACTTAGATACTTTTAAGTTTGAAGGTAGTTTTGAAGGGTGGGTTCGTAAAATTATGGTTAGGGAGAGTATTACTTTTTTACGTAAAAAACAGCATATAGTTTTTGATGATGAAGTTTATGAGCGCTCTGCACCAAAGCACATTACTAGCACACCAGATTTAGATGTAGAACAAGTACAGTTGCTAATAGATGCTTTGCCAGAAGGCTATAAAGTAGTTTTTGTAATGTATGCAATAGAAGGGTATAAACATTCAGAAATTGCAGAGCAGTTACATATTTCAGAAAACACATCAAGATCTCAATTGTTTAAAGCAAGGAAAATGCTGCAAGAGAAATTAGAAAAAATTAAAGAATCAGATTCATTAACAATAGAATCTTAAAAAAATAAAACAATGGCACCTTTAAAATTTGAAGAACATTTAAAAGATAAGCTACAAGATCGGGAGATTCAACCATCTAAAAATGCGTGGTCTAAAATAGCTGCAGGTCTAGAAAATAAGCCTGTAAAACGTAAAAATAACAAATCTGCATATTTTGCAATAGCAGCATGTTTAATAGGCTTATTAATAGCATCTGTTTGGTTTTTTAATACGCCTACATCTAGTAACAGTAAGCCGCAAGTGGTAGGTACAGATAAAGTAGATGATAGCAAAAAATCAATTTTAAAAACTAATGCACCTTTTAAAGAAGAAAATACAACTGTTGTAGCATCTAAAGAGATAATTATAAAAGAAGAGAAAAACACTATAATTAAGCAGAATGCAAAAATTGAAACTCCAGAGAATCAATTTAAAAGAACTGAACAGGCAGAGATAGTTGCAAATGAAAAAACGAATAAACAATTAAAAGTTAACCAGCCACAGAAAACAATTATAGATGCAAAGCTAAATGTTGTAATGGAGAAACTAGCCTTGCTAGAGGAAAATAATATTGCAGTTACAGATGCAGAAGTAGACTCTTTACTACGTAATGCGCAACAAGAAATTTTAGCAGAAAAAGCAATTAAAGCAGGTATGTCTGTAGACGCTATGGCCTTACTAATAGAAGCAGAAAGTGAATTAGATGTAAGCTTTAGAGATAAAATTTTTGACAACCTAAAAAGGCGTTACCTTAAATTAAAAACTGCGGTAGCCGCACGTACTAACTAACAAATAAACATTCATCAATCAGAGTTTTATATTTTCTTCTAGCTTATTGTGTTTGCAATATGCTAGGGGAATAGTAAAACACATCTAAAATTTAATTATTATGAAAAAAACAACACATTACATTTTATTAATTATAGCAGTTTTTTGTGTGCAACTATCATTTGCCCAAGAACAAATTAAATCTAAAATAGATCTATTGTTAAAAGAAAAAGAGCAAATTAGATTGTATGAAAAAGAGGCACTAAAAACAGAAATAGAGGCTATAACTAAGCGTTTAGAAAAAAATGAAATAACAGCACAACAGGCGCAAAATTTAAAAACTGAGGCAGCAAAAAATAGAGCTTTAAATATAGAGAATAGGGTTGCTATTATTGATAATAAAATATCATTATTAGAGCGTAATGGTACAGATAAGCTTGCTTCATTAGATTCATTATCAACCAAGGTAGAGGTAGATGTTTTTGATATCAAATTTAACGACAAATCTATTTTTTACAGTGAAACTAAAAAACAAGAAGTTAAGTATGATGTTAGAACCGTGTCTGAACTTGTATTGGCTGTTGGATTAAACAATGCAATTATAGACGGACAATCTTTAGATGATTCTCCTTATAAAATAGGTGGTAGTCGTTTTTTTGAAATGGGAATTAATTGGAGAACTAGACTGTTTAAAAACTCTAATGCAGTCCGTTTAAATTATGGTTTCTCTTTTCAGTTTAACGGACTTAAGTTAGATGATAACTTATACTTTGTAGAGAATGGTAACCAAACAGAACTGCAGGAGTTTGAGTATGATTTAGACAAATCAAAACTTAGAATGGATAACTTGGTATTTCCTGTGCATTTTGAGTTTGGACCATCTAGAAAAGAAGAAACAGAAGAAAAAATGCGTTATTATTTAGACAATAAATTTAGAATTGGTATTGGTGCCTATGGCGGATTTAATATAGGAACACGTCAAAAATTAAAATACAAAGAGAACGGCAAAAAAGTAAAAGATAAGTTTAAAAGAGATTACAACACATCAGACCTTATTTATGGTTTAAGTGCGTATGCAGGCTTTGGTGATACAACATTATATGTTAAGTACGATCTTAATCCTATTTTTAAAGATGCTTTAGTAGACCAACATAATATTTCTTTAGGATTGCGTTTTGATCTTTAATTATTTGTAGAAAACAGAAAAATCCTAAGTAAGTTACTTAGGATTTTTTTTATTGTTTCGATTTGTAAAAATAAAGAACCTTGAGCAAGTAAAAACTACGGAGACAATTTAAACTAGTCAAGATTCTTTTCCTTATCAACCAAATAAGTATTGTTTGTTATTAGGCTACTACAAATAAGAATGATGAAACAATCATCCAAGCTCCAAGTATAAGACCTACTAAACCTAATTTCCCTTGCTTAGGTGCAATTTTAGCTCTTAATTCTTCTGCTTTTTCTTTTGCAGCTTCGTTTTTAGATAGTACATATTTGTTTATCAACCCAAAACCTAACATAAATCCTAAGGCAGCAGTAACAATGTTTCCTACTAAATAAGTTATCCATAGTATTGGCCAAGTACTTAACCAGCCAATAGTTAAAATAGCACTAACAATTCCCCAAATTCCCCAGAAACAAAATACCATTCCAATCCATCCTTGGTAAGGCTCTATTTTTGCAAGTAATTCTTTCGCATTTGGTTTTTTAGAAAGTAGTAAAGACGGTACAGCTAAAATGCTTAATAATATTAAAGAAATTCCCCAACTCATAATTTTAATTTTTTTTAGATTAATTTTTGATTACTTAATTTTGATGTTACAAAGGTGCGGCCATTATAGAGTTTAAATTACCCCTTGGCTAGCCAAAATACACACCCTGAAAACAGGGGTGTATGCAAAAAACACTTATTTTAGATTAGTTTGTTTTTTGCCAGTTTTGTTCATTATATTTACCCTCTTATTTAAAATTTACTAAAAATTGATTTCTAAATCTACTATAGACCAAGTTTATGAAACTTCTCGTTTAGAGGAGGTTATTGGCGATTTTGTACAGTTAAAAAAATCTGGAACTAACTTTAAAGGGTTAAGTCCGTTTACAGATGAGCGCTCACCAAGTTTTATGGTTTCTCCTGTAAAACAAATTTGGAAAGATTTTAGTAGTGGTAAAGGGGGTAATGTAGTTGCATTTTTAATGGAGCACGAGCATTTTACCTACCCAGAAGCTATAAAGTACTTGGCTAAAAAGTACAATATAGAGATTGAAGAAACAGAACGCACAGATGAGCAAAAAGAACAGGCCAACGAAAAGGAGAGTATGTACTTGGTGTCTGAGTATGCTCAAAAATACTTTGAAGAAGTATTATGGGAACGTGAGTTGGGTAAGGCTATTGGTTTAAGTTACTTTAAAGAACGTGGCTTTACAGATGAAACAATAAAAAAGTTTGGTCTTGGTTATTGTTTAGATCAGTGGGATTCTTTTACCAATACAGCTTTAGAAAAAAAATATAAGTTAGAGTATTTAGAGAAGACAGGTTTAACAATTGTTAAGCAGCAAGAGGGTAAAGAGGCTCGTAAGTTTGATAGATTTAAAGGGCGTGTTATGTTCCCTATACAGTCTATGAGCGGTAGAGTTCTTGGTTTTGGGGGGCGTATTTTAACTAATGATAAAAAAGCCGCTAAGTATTTAAACTCTCCAGAGAGTGATATTTACCATAAGAGTAAAGTACTTTACGGTATTTACCACGCCAAGCAAGAAATTGCAAAAGAAGATAATTGTTATTTAGTAGAAGGCTATACAGATGTTATACAGTTTCATCAAAGAGGTATACAAAACGTTGTAGCATCTAGTGGTACTGCGCTTACACCAGACCAAATTAGATTAGTAAATAGACTTACAAAAAACATAACTGTTTTGTTTGATGGTGATGCGGCAGGTTTACGTGCATCATTGCGTGGTATAGATTTGATTCTTGAGCAGGGTATGAATGTTAGAGTTTGTACTTTTCCTGAAGGAGAAGATCCAGATAGTTTCTCTAAAAACAACTCTTTAGAAGAAGTACTTAAGTATTTAGAGAGTAACTCTAAAGATTTTATACAGTTTAAAGCTTCTTTATTAATTAAAGAAACTGCTAACGACCCTATTAAAAAAGCAGAAACTGTACGCGATATTGTAAATAGTATTTCTAAAATTCCTGACCGAATTAAAAAAGAAATTTATATACAAGAGTGTGCTCAGTTAATGAACATCTCAGAGTCTGTACTTTTTAATACGTTAGCACAGATTGGTAAAAAAGAAGATGCAGATGTTGCTAAACAAAAAAAGCAAGAGCAGAAACCTTTTCAGGTAGTTAAAAATGAACCTGTACAAGAAAAATTAGATGTACAGTATGTTTTAGAAAAGAAAATAATTGAATTGCTTTTATTGTATGGTGATACTACACAGCAGTTTGATGATTTGCTACTAAAAGAAGATGAAAAAGGAGATCTTATTTTAGAGAAAGAAACTGTTGAGGCTCGTGTTTTTGAAAAGATTTATTTAGACTTACAAGAAGATGAAATAGAACTTACTAATGCTAGGTTTAAAGATATTTATTATAAATTGATTGAAAACTTAAATGAAAAAGAACATTTTGAGGCTAACAAGTTTATTGGAGGTTTAAATCAAGATTTGGTTTCAGAGATTTCATCCATACTAATGGATGAAGAAAAATACATTTTGCATGATTGGGGACGTAAAGAAATTTACCCTAAGGCAAAAGATGTAGGTATTGGTCAATTAGTAAGTGAAACTATTTTAACACTACGTTGCTATTTGATAAAAAAGAGAATAGGGGAGCTACAACAACAAACCCAGAATCCAAGCACAGATAATTCTGAAGTTTTACAAGAAATAATGAATTACCTAAACTTAAATTCTTTACTAGGTAAAAAATTAGCCAGAGTACTTTCTTAATTAAATGAGTTTATAATTATTTTAATATTTCTCCCACCAATTAGAGCTTTTGTTTATAGAGTCTTTTACTATAATTTCATCACCAATTTCTGGAGTTAGCATCTCTAAGTTTAATTCTAGAGCTTTTGCTTTAACGCGTACAATAGGATCTGTCCAACTATGTAAAGCTAATTTAAAGCCAGCCCAGTGTATAGGAACAATTTTTTTAGCTTGCACATCTACGCCTGCTTGAGCTGTTTCTTCGGGCATCATATGTATGTCTGCCCACATTTGGTTGTATTGTCCGCATTCCATTAAAGCAATATCAAACGGGCCATATTTGTTGCCTATTTCTTTAAAGTGTGGTGCGTAACCACTATCTCCACTAAAGTAAATGTTATCTTCTTTAGATTGTATAACCCAAGAACTCCAAAGTGTGCTTTGCCCGTTGTTAAGCTTACGGCCAGAGAAATGTTGCGCTGGTGTGCAAACAAAAGTTAAGTTGTCTAACTCAGTACCTTGCCACCAATCTAGCTCTGTTATTTTTGTTGTTGGCACGCCCCAAGCTTCTAGATGTACGCCAACTCCTAATGGCACATAAAAATGTTGTGCTCTATCTTTAATTTTTATTACTGTCTCATAATCTAGATGGTCATAATGATCGTGAGAAAAAAGAACAGCATCAATTTTATTTAATTTTTCTAGAGCTAAAGGAAATTCACTGTTAAATCTATTGGCCCCCAAGAGTGAGTGTGGTGCTGCAACTTTACCTAACATTGGATCTAATAGTATGTTTTTGCCATCAATTTGTAATAAAAATGATGAATGACCATACCATATTAAACGAGTACCTTTTTTATAATTAGCAACATTGGTTGAGTCTATTTTGTGTACAGTTAAGTCTTTTTGGGGTCTTCCGTTTTTAACTTTAGTCGTGAAAAATTTATAGGCTAATGATAGAGTTTCAGAGAAGCTCAGCTCTTTAGGTACGGGTAAGGTGTTGTTAAATTTATTGTTTTTGTATTGCTTAGATCTTTGGTATGTAGTTTTTCGTTCTTTACTAACATCACCGCCAAAACTTGGATAAAAATTAGTGAATATAAAGTAGCTAGCCACTAAAAGGCTTAGTATTATTAGAATTGTAATCATTATTTTTCTAAATATTTTTTTTAGCATTTTAGAACCTAAATTGTTTTCTAGGTACAAATTTATGCAAATTACCTTAAGTTAAATACTAATTGTATTATGACAAATAAGTAAATAAAAAAAGCCAGCTTATAGCTGGCTTTTTTTATTAGATCTAGTAATTTAGTTTACTAAAAAATATCTAATGCTTTTGCTTGTTGTAATAAGTCTACCATATTATCTACGTTTAATTTTTTCATTAAACGAGCTTTGTAAGTACTAATGGTTTTTTCATTTAAGCCAAGACCTAATGCAACATCTTTATTTCTTTTTCCGCTAGCAAGCATTTTTAAAACTTCTATCTCTCTTGTAGATAGTTTTCTAAATAATCTTCTAGGTTTTTGTGTGCCTTCATCAAAAGCTAGTCTTTGCGCTAGTTCGTTAGTGATAAACATTTTTCCATCACTAATTTTTTCTAATGCAGCTACTATATAATCTAAATCTGCGTTTTTAGATAAGTATCCTTGCGCACCAGCTCTAATAGAGCTAATAGCATAAACATCCTCAGACTGTCCACTGTACATAAGTACTTTTACGTCTGGATGATTCTTCTTCATTTTTCTTAAACAAGCAATCCCGTTAATTTCAGGGAAATCCATCTCTAACATTAAGATATCTGGAGTTTCATTTTCCAGCTTCTCAAAAAGTTCTGATGAAGTTCTAGCAGTGCCAATAACTTTAAAGCCCGTCTCTATACTCAACATCTGCGTAATGCCCACTTGCACAACAGGGTGACTATCTGCAATAAATACTGTTTTCATTTTTTTTGGTTTTAATTAAATTTAAGCATAACCTGTCAATGTTAAATTTATTCTGACAAGTGATGTAAGGTTAAATTGTATGTTTGTTCAACAAAAATGGAACTTTTTTGTTAGAATTTACTATTATTTAACTTTTTTTCGTTTTACAATACATAATCTGCGATGACTGACTATTTTAAGTCATTTGGAATCTCACAAACTGGTATTGGATTCATCTTGTGCTGGTTAGCACTGTTTAGTTTTTTGTATAAAATAAAGACTTCTTGTTGTCTTCCTGTAAAATTATCTTTTGTGTTTCCTTTAGCGTCTTCTATCATTGCCCACTCTAGCTCCGGGTATGATGCTCCAATCTGATCTTCATCAGTTCTGTCATCTCCCCATAGACCGTCTGTAGGTGCAGCATTAATAATGTCAGAATTAATGCCAGCTACTTTTGCTATATCATATACTTCACTTTTCATTAAATCTGCAATAGGACTTAAGTCAACTCCGCCATCTCCGTATTTAGTGTAAAACCCTACGCCAAAGTCTTCAACTTTATTACCTGTGCCTGCAACTAAGTAGCCGTTTAATCCTGCAAAGTAATATAAAGTTGTCATTCTTAACCTTGCTCTTGCGTTTGCTAAAGATAAAAATCTATCTTCCTCATTAGCTACATTTGGTAACGTGTCTATAAAGCTGTCAAATACAGGTGTTAAATTAACTTGTTCTCTTTTTACATTGGCAAAATTGTTTTGTAACCAGTCTATGTGTTTGCTAGCTCTGGTAACTTGACTTTCTGCTTGGTGTATAGGCATTTCTAAGCAAAGTAACTCTAATCCTGTTTTGGCACACAACGTAGATGTAACGGCAGAATCTATTCCGCCAGATATACCTATTACAAATCCTTTAATGTTTGCTTTTGTTGCATAATCCTTAAGCCAATTAACAATATGGTCTGTTACTTTTTCTGTTTGCATAGAATTCCTTTATTACGTTGAAAACTGTTAACTTTGTATCCTGTAAAAATAAACTGTAACAGTTAAATATTAAAATGTTACTGTAATTACTTTTAAATGAAACAACCATTTTATATACTTTTTTTTGTTTTTGCCTTTTTTGTAGGCTGTAAACAAGAATCTAAAGAAGAAAAACAGATAGCTAAAGTTAATGTAACACTAGATGTTGCTAGGTTTGATAGGGAAATAGCTGATGCAAAACCAGCTGATATTCCTGTATTAAAGGAAAAGTACCCCTACTTATTTCCTGCACAATATCCAGATAGTTTATGGGTCGAGAAATTAAGAGATACATTACAAATTTCTTTGTTAAAAGAAGTTAATATTGCTTTTGGCGATTTTAAAAAAGAGGAACAAGACTTAAAGTTATTTTACCAACACGTAAAATATTACTTTCCTGAAGAAGTAGAACCTAAGGTAATTACGGTTATTTCTGATGTTAATTATGCCAGTCCTGTTATACTAACAAATAAACTTTTGCTGTTGGGTTTGGATAATTACTTAGGTGCTGATCATAAATTTTACCAAGGACTACAAAATTATATTGCTGAAGGTTTAAATAAAAAATATTTAATTACAGATGTGGCTAATGCTTTTGCTAAAAAAGTTGTGCCTTATCCTACAAGAGATAGAACTTTTTTGGCGCAATTGGTCTATTATGGTAAAGAGTTATATGTAAAAGATAAGTTAATACCTTTTGTGACAGATGCAGAAAAAATAAAGTATAGTGAGGAAGATTTAGATTGGGCCTTTGCAAATGAAGAACCAATTTGGCGTAATTTTATAGAAAATCAATACTTGTATAGTACAGATAAGGATTTAAATAAGCGTTTTTTGGATCCGGCTCCTTTCTCTAAGTTTCAGTTGGAGTTAGATATTGAGTCGCCTGGAAGATTAGGGCGCTTTTTGGGTTGGCAAATTGTACGTTCTTTTATGAATAATAATGAGGTGACTTTACAGCAAATGTTGAGCTTGCCTGCTGAAGAAATTTTTAAAAAATCTAATTATAAACCACAAAGATAAATGTCAAAAATACATACATCAGAAATTAAGTTAACTGTTGGTCTAGATGAAAACAGAGTGCCAGAGACCTTAAACTGGTCTGCACAGGACGGAGGAATAGAGAATGAAGAGGCAAAAGCAATGCTTTTATCTGTATGGGATAGTAAAAACCAAGAATCTTTAAAAATAGACTTATGGACTAAAGATATGCCTGTAGATGAAATGAAAGTATTTTTTCATCAAACCTTAGTATCTATGTCTGATACTTTTTTAAAGGCTACACAAGACGAAAAAATGACTGCTACAATGAAAGACTTTTGCGAATATTTTGCAGATAAGCTAGAGCTTAAAAAAGGTTAACATTATTTAAGTTATTATAATTAAAAAACTCCCAGAGAAATCAGGGAGTTTTTAGTTTTAAATTTTAAGAGTAAATTACTCTACAGTAAGAGAAAAGGTTTGCTCTACATCTGTTGCTCCACCGGCATCTGCGGTAGTGCCATCGTTTGGCTTTTTAGGCTCGTGTCTTAAAGTAACTCTTAATGTTGCTGCGCCAGCATCACCAGTTGTTACTTTAAACTCTAAACCTACAGGGTTACCATTTTCATCCATATCTGTGTACTCTGTACCACTAATAGCTCCAGAAACAGTATAAAAGAATTGGTGCTCATCACCTTCTTCTTTAACTTCTAAAGTAATATCTTCAGCAGGGCTATCGGTTTCATTAAGTAATGTAATGGTACCGTTGTAGGTTGTGTTAGCTGCTAAGTTTTCAACTGTAACTACGGGGGCGTCTGGACCATCAGCGCCATCATTATCTTTAGACATTAGAGTTACTGCAGTTCCTCCTGCTTCCGGTGTAAGTTTTACTATTACTGTTGTTATTACTTCTTCTTCATTTACTGCTTCTGGTGTATCGTCATCATCAGAGCATGAGATTAAAGCAATACTAGAGAATGCAATTAAACTTGCTTTTCTAATGTTTTTAAAAATTGTGTTTGTTGTAATCATTTTTGTCAATTGTTTAAATGTTAATAATTTAATTTTAATCTAAGTGTAAAAGACCTTCCTAAATCGTCTGTAAAATAACGTTGTCTATTAAGGTAGTCTCTATATTCTGTATCTAATAAATTGGTTATGCCAAGACCAATAGTTAGTGCTTTGCTGTTTTTTAAGTTAAACTTCATTTCTGTGTCTAATTTTAATAGGTGGTAAGCATCTGGTGCAGTATTTATTTCTAATTCTACTTCTTTATCTTGTTCTGGTGAGTAAACCATAATATTGTCAGGGTATTCGTTTTGACGAAAAACATACTCGCTCTGTAGTCCAATAGTAAAGTTATGCCACTCTTGTTTTGTAAACGCAATTCCGTTTTGTAAACGTGCAGACGGGATGTTAATTAAAGCAGCATCATTAGATTTGTCTTTTCCTTTAACTATAGAAAATTTATGATCTGTTCTCCAGTTGCTTGTCCAGTTGTTATAGATAGATGCATCTATCCCCATTAAACGTGCATTTTTTTGATGGTATTCCCACACAGGAAAAGAACCACGTACAGAGCGCTCCACATCAATTGGCTCTAAAATTATAAAGTCTGATATAAGATTTAGGTAAGGTTCAACTTCGTAACCCCAGGTGTAAGCGTTTTTGCTTAGGCTTAATGATATTCTGTGTGACGTTTCACTCTTTATGCGTAAATCGCCTAATTCTATACGGGCAGCGGAATGATGAAGACCATCACTAAATAATTCAGACGGATTTGGAGCGCGTTGCGCTAAAGTGTAATTAAATCTAAACTGATTTTCATTACTGAACTTATGTTTTAAGCCAGCAGATGCAGAAAAATTATGGTAGCTAAATACTGGGTTTGTTAAAAGCTGAGTTCCGTGGTCTTTATCATTTGTAACTATATCGCTAAAATCCTTATCATATTCAAGTCTTTGCCATCTAGATGTTATGTAAAACTTTTGGGCATCAATTTTACTATAATCAAATCTAATACCAGCATCTAGAGTGGTGGCATCAGAAAGTTTATATTCTGTAGTTGCAAAAACTCCAAAATCGACTTTTTCGTAGTCAGGAATTAAACGACGTACGCCAGTTTTTGGATTGGCAAAATTTTCTTGATATCTCCCTAGAATACCGAATGAAAACTTTTGCTTTTCAAAAGCGTCAATAGTAATATCTGCTGCTAGTGTTTGCGTTGTAAGCTTAAGGTCTAAAGACGCTTCCCCTTTGTCTTCTCCGGTACGTATATCATACTCAAACCTATGGTTTTGTTGTATGTCATATTGTACATTTAGTTTTCCTAGGCCTTCAAAACGCTTATAGTATTTAAGTTTTCCTAAATGGTGTTTTACACTTTGTCTAGGTTCTTTAATATTATAGGTAAAGTCTTTTATTTTGCTTGGCTCATCACTATTAATAGCGGTTATTAGATCGTCTACATTGCCTATGTGAGATGCACTTAAAATACCAATGTTTGTATCAAAGTACGAGTAAAAGGCATTCCAGCCACTCTCAAAACCAAGTTTTCCAAAATCTATGCTAGTGCCAAATTGAGAAACTCCTGTGTTAGATAAAATATAATCTGGAGCTTCTGCATCACCTAATTTTTTATAAGATGCTTGTCCTTTAATGTAAAAACCATTTTCATATGCTTTTGTAAGTTCGGTAGAAATGTTTCCGCCTCTGCCGTTAGATACTCCATTTAATAATGTTTTACCGTAAATAGTGTCTTTTTTAGGAATTCTATTCTGTCCAAGTAAAATGACTCCTCCTATGGCATCACCACCATACTGTAGTGCAGCGGCTCCTTTAACAATGGTGACTTTGTTGGCAGCATTAATATCTATGTTTGGGGCGTGTTCTTCACCCCATTCCATATCTTGCATACGTGTGCCATTATTAATTATAAGTATGCGGCTACCACTTAGACCTTGTATTATTGGCTTTACAATGTTAGAACCTGTATTTAAGCTAGATACTCCGTTTATTTGTTTAAGTGCATCACCTAGGTTACTACTTCCAAAACGTTCTAATTGTTCTGTTTTTAAAATTTTTTCTTGAGCAGAATTTGTTTCAGTAATAGTAGATCCTGTAACCTTAACTTCATTTAACTGTTCTAAATGATGTTCTAAAGTTATTTTTTTGTGGGTGTTTCCATTGATTTCTACTGTAATAAAACGAGTTGTGCATTCTGAATGAGAAATTTCTAACTCTAAAGTACCGTTACAGAGGTTTGTTAAGGTGAATTTTCCAAATTCATCTGTGTAAACCTGTTTTTTGTTTCCTCTTACTTGTATAATAGCGTCTGTCAAAGGTGTTTTGTCATGAAAATCTATTACTTCTCCTAAAAGAATGTTAGAGCAGTCTTGAGCAAATAAAAAGGACTGAGACACTAAAATACATAGTATTGTTAGCGTGTAGCGCATAATAATGTATTGTTGTGTAAATGATAATAATCTTCTAAAAATATTTAAGAAGATAAAAATGAGAGTAATTAAACTGTGGGAGGTGGTTTGTTTAAATAGGAAGACGTAGCTATATTTTTAACCTGTGGCTGCTTGTAATCTGTATAAAAACTAGCATTTATTTCGGTAAAAATATAAGGCGTCTGTATTGTGGTGTAACCATAATCAAGAAAAGAGGTCTGGTTGTTTGTGTAAATAAAATCACATTGCTCACAATGTATTATAGAATCACTATGATCATCAGAGTGGTAAGCTAGTGTATGTATGTTTTGAGATCCTAGTAATAGGAACCCAATCATTACAAGGCTAAAAACCGATAATGTAATTTTATTGAAAATCATAGCTTGTGCGAATGTACCTTTTTTTATTTTGTGAAGAAAATTGTTGTCATTAAAATTAACAAAACATTAGTTGTTTTGCACTGTAAGCATAGATTTAAGTTAAGACTAATTAAAAAAGTAAATTATGAATACTAAAATTATATTTATCTATAATGCAAATTCGGGTCTGGGTAACTCTATGTTAGACAGTGCACATAAAATATTTAGTCCATCTACTTATAATTGTAATTTGTGTGATATTACTTTTGGTGTGTTTACAGAAAATACTGTTTGGAAAAAGTTTAGAAAAGAAACTGATTTAGAATTTGTGTTTTTGCACAAAGATGAATTTGAAGCAATGTATAAAGGTGCTAATATCTTAAATACAAGTTTACCTATTATTTTAAAAGAGGAAGGTGGTAAGTTAAATAGTTTTATTTCAACAAAAGAGTTAAACGCTTTTGGTGAGGCAGAAGATTTAATAAAGGCAATAAAGTCTAAAGTGTAATTTTATTTTTTTGCAGTAGCTGCGTAAAAGTTTTCGTTTATACCACCTATATATTCTAGTACGTCTTCTCTTCCAAGGTTGTTAGATGATGATGTAATAAAATACTGTGGGGCATCTTCCCAAATACCTTCTAGTAAGGCATTAATATAGTTGTCTGCTTGCTTTTGTATTACTTGGGGTTTTAGTTTATCGGCCTTTGTAAAAATTAATGCAAACGGTATTTGATTTACGCCCATCCACTCTAAAAATTCTAAGTCTACTTTTTGTGGTTCGTGTCGTATATCAACTAAAACAAAGGCACAAACAAGTTGTACTCTTTCTTTAAAGTAATCTGTAATGTATTTTTGAAAAGTTTTCTTTTCTTTTTTAGAAACACGTGCGTACCCATAGCCTGGTAAATCTACTAAAAACCAATTTTCATTAATTTTAAAGTGATTGATAAGTTGTGTTTTTCCAGGTCTTCCAGATGTTTTTGCTAAGCTTTTCTTTTGCATTAGCATATTTATTAAAGAAGATTTTCCAACATTAGATCTACCAATAAAGGCGTACTCAGGTATAGGGTCTGTTGGGCAAGACCTTACGTTGGAGTTACTCATTACAAAGCTGGCAGATTTTATTTTCAAGATAGTATTTTTAAAGAGTTAAGCTTACAAATTTCGCTTTTGTAGCCAGTTGTCTAATATGGTATTAAATTCATCAGGATGCTCCATCATTGGTGCGTGACCACATTTTTCAATCCAATACAAATCAGAGTCTGGTAATAATTTTTTAAAGTCATCTGCAACATCTGGTGGTGTTACAGTGTCATCTTTACCCCAAATAATACAAGTAGGAGTGTGCATATTTGGTAAGTCCTTAGCCATATTGTGTCTAATGGCACTTTTAGCAATGGCTAATGTTTTTACAAGTTTAATACGGTCGTTAACTGTTGCAAAAACTTCATCTACTATTTCTTTAGTTGCTACCTCTGGGTCATAAAAAACATCTTGTGCTTTTTTCTTTATAAAGTCGTAATCACCTCTTCTTGGGTAACCGTCACCCATAGCACTCTCATAAAGTCCAGAACTTCCTGTTATAACTAGTGCTTTAACAGTGTCTGGGTATAACTTTGTATGTAATAAACCAATGTGTCCGCCTAAAGAATTTCCTAACAAAATAACGTCTGTTAGTCCCTTGTGAGTAATAAATTCTTGAACAAATTTGGCAAAACTTTTTACAGTAGTTTTTAGTAAAGGCTTGTCATAAATGGGTAGTTCTGGTACTAAAACTTTGTACCCTTTTGCAGGAAAATGTTCCATAACACCTTGAAAATTACTCAATCCACCCATTAATCCGTGTAAAATAATTAGTGGTGTTCCCTCCCCAATCTCTATATATCTGTATTTGCCTTCTGTAATAATCTTTTCTTCCATTAATAGGATAGCTCTTATGCTATTAAGTAGCAAATATAGGCATTTCCGTAAAAAGAATCGTCATTCTTTTTTGTAGATAAATATAGATTTCTACCACCACATTACATCCTGTTTATTAGGATGTTAGTCTAAAAGTGATGTCTTAGGTGGGGAAACTTATTAACAATGTGGTATTTAGTGGTAAATTGTGGTATTATTTTTTATCTTTGATATCAGTTTTAAAATTCAGCTGATTTTAAATGGTAAACTTTATAGGAACATACGGGTGCAAAGCAGACGTTAAGGGTAGGGTCATGGTACCTTCTGCTCTTAAGGGTCAGATGGCCAGTGTTCTAAACAAAGGTTTTGTTATAAAACGTTCTGTTTTTCAACCTTGTTTAGAGTTGTATCCTATGGAAGAATGGAATCTTCTTATGGAGAAGATGAACAAGAAAAACCGCTTTAAAAAGAAGAATAACGACTTTATACGTCGTTTTTCTGCAGGGGTTAAGATTGTAGAGTTAGATGCTACAGGGCGTCTATTAATTCCAAAAAATTTAGTCGAAATAGCAAATATTACCAAAGAAGTGGTGTTGAGTTCTGCTATTAATATTATTGAAATTTGGGATAAGGATAGTTATGAAAAAGTAATTGAGGAAGACGCAGAGAATTTTGCGGATTTGGCAGAAGAAGTAATGGGAGGTGAAGAAGATGAGTTATCATAATCCAGTTTTATTAAAGGAGTCTGTAGACGGACTTAATATTAAGGAAGACGGAGTGTACGTAGATGTAACCTTTGGTGGTGGCGGGCATTCTAAAGAAATATTAAGTAGGCTAGGGCAAAAAGGTAGGTTAATTGGTTTTGACCAAGATGAAGATGCGCTTGCTAATGTTTTAGATGATGATAGGTTTTTGTTGATAAACGAAAATTTTAGATATATAAGACAGTTTTTAAAATTCCACGGCATACGTAAGGTTGATGGAATATTGGGTGATTTTGGAGTTTCTTCTCATCAATTTGATAAGGCAGAAAGAGGGTTTTCTACTCGTTTTGATGCTGATTTAGATATGAGAATGAGTCAGAAGAATACCGTTTCTGCTTATGATGTGGTAAATACCTATGCTTATGATGATTTAAGAAAAGTATTGTTTCAGTATGGCGATTTAAGAAACGCAAATGCTATGGCAAATACAATTATAGATCATAGAGAAGATGGTGGAATAAAAACTACAGATGAACTAAAGCAGGTTTTAAAAAAGTACTTACCGGCATTTAAAGAGCATAAAATTTTAGCTCAAATTTACCAAGCTATACGTATAGAGGTTAATCAGGAAATTCAGGTTATTAAGGAGTTTTTAGAGCAAACTAATGATTTGTTAGAAGTTGGCGGTAGGTTAAGTTTAATTAGTTATCACTCTTTAGAGGATAGGTTGGTTAAAAGATATATAAGAGCTGGTCAGTTTGAAGGTGAGCCAGAAAAAGATTTTTACGGTAATATAGATGTTCCGTTTAAAAAGGTTGGTGGATTAATTGTACCGTCTAAAGAAGAAATTGCTTTGAATAACAGAGCAAGAAGTGCAAAATTAAGAATTGCAGAGCGTAAGTGATGAGAAAAGGATTGTTAGACATATTAAAAGGTAAGTTTTTAGTGAGCGGAGACGCTCCTAAAAATTGGATGTTTATCCTTTTTGCGGCTTTTTTAGCTGCTTTAATGATTGCTAGTGCGCATAGTGCAGATGCAAAAGTGCATAGAATTGCGGCTTTAAGTGAAGAGGTAAAAGAGTTACGTAGTCAGTTTTTAGATGGACGTTCTAATTTACAAGAATTAAAGCTAGAGTCTTCAATTATTGAAGAGGTGAAAAAAAGAGATTTATATCCGTCAGAGACTCCTCCTAAAAAAATAAGAGTAATACCTGTTAAGTAGTGGCTACATCAGAAAAAAACATATTAACTCGTTTGTATATAGTTGCAGGCTTTCTGTTTCTGTTTGCTATTGCAGTGGCTGTAAAGCTAATTAGCATACAAGTAGTAAACGGTGATAAGTACCGTAAGTTGGCTATGGAGCGTACAGAGCGTGTTTTTGTTATAGAGCCAAATAGGGGTAATTTAATTTCTGATGATGGTAGTTTGTTGGCTACATCTGTTTCTAAATATACAATTAGGTTTGATGCGGTAACGGTTCGTAATTCAGATTTTAATGATAATATAAAACCGTTGTCTGATGCTTTGGGTAAAATGTTTCAGAAACCGTCATCTTATTATCAGCAATTATTAAGAAAAGCAAGGTCTAATAAAAATAGGTATAAGCTTATTGCTCGTAACCTAGATTATTCGGATTATATAAAAATTAAAAAGTTTCCTCTTTTTGAAAAAGGTCCAAATAGAGGAGGTCTTATAGTGGAGCAAAAAACAGTACGTGAACATCCTTTAGGTAAAATAGCAGAGCGTAGTGTAGGTTATGAGCGTGTGGATGAAGAGGGGCACTATACTAGAGTTGGTTTAGAAGGTGCTTTTGGAGAGTATTTACGTGGAGAAGAAGGAAGAAGGTTAAAGCAAAAAATTGCAAAAGGGCAATGGAAACCTATTGGTCCGGATAATGATGTGGAGCCAAAAGACGGGTATGATGTTGTTTCTACAATAGATATTAATATACAAGATATAGCCCACCACGCTTTATTAGGGCAATTAGAAAAATACAATGCAGATCATGGTTGTGTAATTGTAATGGAAGTTGCTACTGGTGAGGTAAAAGCAATATCTAACTTGGGGCGTACTAAAAACAATACGTATTATGAACGCCTTAATTATGCGGTAGGAGAATCTTCTGAGCCTGGATCTACATTTAAGTTAGTGTCTATGGTGGCAGCGTTAGAAGATAAAATTATAGATACAAGTACTGTTGTTGATACAGAAAATGGTCGTTGGAAAATTTACGATAGAACTGTACGTGATTCTAAATGGGGTGGTTATGGTAAAATTTCTTTTGGAAAAGCGTTTGAGTATTCTTCTAACACAGCTTTTGCAAAGGTTATACATAATGGGTATAAAAACAATCCAGAAAAATTTGTAGATCGTTTAATGGAGATGAACTTAAATAGAGATTTAGGCTTACCTATTAAGGGAGAGGGAAAACCGGTTATTAGGTATCCTGGTGATAAAGGTTGGTCTGGTATTTCTTTAGCGTGGATGTCTCACGGGTATGAGGTGTCTTTAACGCCCTTACAAACACTAACTTTTTACAATGCCATTGCTAATGGTGGTGAAATGGTTAGACCAAGATTAATAAAAGAGGTTAAAGAGTGGAATAAGACTATTTATAAGTTTGATAAAGAGGTTATAAATCCGTCTATATGTTCTAAGGAAACAGTTAAAAAAGTACAGGCCTTGTTAAAAAATGTGGTAGAAAGTAAAAAAGGTACAGGTCATAAACTGTATTCTCCTAATTTTTCTATGGCGGGTAAAACAGGTACTGCGCAAAAAAACTACGTGGCTAAAGATCCAAATAAGTTGCAGTATATATCATCTTTTGCAGGTTATTTTCCGGCAGACGAGCCAAAGTATTCTTGCATTGTAGTTGTGCATGACCCAGATAAAAAAGCAGGCTTTTATGGTGCAGATGTTGCCGGACCAGTTTTTAAATCGGTTGCACATAAAATATATGCAACATCGCCAAAAACAGATATAGTAAAAGGTTTAGCTGTAACTAGTAAATCTTTAGATGGTAATTATGAAGCATATTATAAAAGTGTGCAAAAAAAATATAGTACCGTGCCTAATGTTAAGGGGATGAGCGGTATGGATGCAGTATCTCTTTTAGAGAATATGGGTATAAAAGTAGATATAAAAGGAAACGGAAAAGTAAAAGCGCAATCTGTGTCTCAGGGAACAGCTGTAAGCGGAGTGTCTAAAATAACGTTAGAATTATTGTGAAATTATTAAAAGACATATTATACGGTGTAGGTATTGTTGCAGTAAACGGTACAACAGATACTATGGTGAATGCCATATGCTTTGACTCTAGAAAAGTTGGGTTAGACGATGTGTTTGTTGCTGTAAAAGGTACACTTGTAGATGGTCATGACTATATTACTACAGCTCTAAACGCTGGCGCAAATACTATTGTATGTGAAACTATGCCAAAAGATTTGGTTAATGGTATTGCGTATGTACAGGTTAAAAATGGTAATTCTGCTTTGGCTGTAATGGCTTCTAATTTTTATGGTACTCCATCTAAAAATTTAAGACTTGTTGGTGTAACTGGTACAAATGGTAAAACCACTATTAGTAGCTTGTTGTATCAGTTATTTAAAAAAGCTGGTTATAAGGTAGGCTTGTTGTCAACTATTAAAATAATGATAGATGATAAAGAGGTTAAGACTACGCATACTACACCAGATGCGTTAACAATAAATAAGTCTTTAGCAGAAATGAGTGAAGCCGGAGTTGAGTTTTGTTTTATGGAAGTCAGTTCTCACGGAATTCATCAAAAAAGAATAGAAGGTTTGGTCTTTGAGGGTGCAATATTTACCAACTTATCACATGATCATTTAGATTATCATAAAACTTTTGCAGAATACAGAGATACTAAAAAATTATTGTTTGATGGTTTGCCAAAAACCGCTTGGGCACTAACAAATATAGATGATAAAAATGGTGCTGTTATGTTGCAAAATACAAAGGCAAAAAAACAGACATACGCGTTAAAAACATACGCAGATTTTAGGGCTCAAATATTAGAAAATCAGTTTAGCGGACAATTACTAAAGATTGATGATAATGAGCTTTGGTCTAAGTTAATAGGAGATTTTAATGCTTACAATATGCTTGCAATATATGCAACTGCACAATTGTTAGGATTAGAAAAAATGGAAATTCTACGTCTTTTGAGTGAGTTAGAGAATGTAGACGGAAGGTTTCAATATTACATATCTAGTAAAAATATTACTGCCATAGTAGATTATGCTCATACACCGGATGCTTTAAAAAATGTACTGAACACTATCAATGCATTGAGGACAGGAAATGAAGACGTCATCACCGTTGTGGGGTGTGGTGGCGACAGAGACAAGTCAAAACGTCCGGTTATGGGTCATATTGCTTCAGAGATGAGCACTAAGGTTGTTTTTACATCAGATAACCCTAGAACAGAATCTTCATCAGAAATACTAAAAGAAATAGAAGCTGGTGTAGAGGCGCAAAATACACGTAAAGTTTTAACTATTGAAAATAGAGAGCAGGCTATTAAAACTGCTTGTCAGTTGGCGCAACCAAAAGACATTATTTTAATAGCAGGTAAAGGTCATGAAACATACCAAGAAACAAATGGTGTGCGCATAGATTTTGATGATTATAAAATTGTAAAAGAAATACTAACCGGTTTAGAAAAATAAAAAGCTAGTTACACAACAAACAATATATGTTATACTATTTATTCGAGTTTTTAGAGAAAGAGTATCAATTGCCTGGAGCAAGTCTGTTTCAGTTTATCACATTTAGGGCTGCAATGGCAATAATTGTGTCGTTGTTGATTGCTACTGTTTATGGTAAAAAAATTATTCTTTTTCTTCAAAAAAAGCAAATAGGAGAAACGGTTAGAGATTTAGGTTTAGACGGACAAAAGCAAAAAGCTGGTACGCCAACAATGGGTGGTTTAATTATTATACTAGCTACCTTAATTCCTGTTTTGTTGTTTGCTAAGTTAGATAATGTCTACATTTTATTGTTAATAGTAACAATGCTTTGGATGGGTGTTATTGGTTTTGTAGATGATTATATTAAAATATTTAAAAAAGATAAAGAAGGATTAAAAGGGAAATTTAAAATTCTTGGTCAGGTTGTGCTTGGTTTAATTGTAGGTTGTACGCTTTATTTTCATCCTGGCGTAACTATTAAAGAAAATGCAATAGCCGGTATAGCAACAAAAGGGTCTGTAGTGGCTCCTATTTCTGTGCCAGAAATTAAGTCAATGGCAACAACAGTTCCTTTGGTAAAAAATAATGAGTTAGACTATACAAGTCTAATTTCTTGGATGGGAGAAGGAGCAGAAGATTATGCTTGGTTAATTTTTATTCCAATTGTAATTTTTATTGTAACTGCAGTGTCTAACGGTGCAAACTTAACAGACGGTATAGATGGTTTAGCGGCTGGTACATCTGCAATAATAGTATTTACACTAGGTATTTTTGCCTGGGTTTCTGGTAACATTATATTTTCAGATTATTTAGATATAATGTTTATTCCAAAGTCCGGAGAAGTAGTGGTTTTTATTGCTGCTTTTGTAGGGGCTCTTATTGGGTTTTTATGGTATAACGCGTATCCTGCAAGTGTATTTATGGGAGATACTGGTAGTTTAACTATTGGTGGTGTTATTGCTGTAATAGCAATTATAATACGTAAAGAGTTAATTATTCCTGTATTATGCGGAATCTTCTTTGCGGAGTCACTTTCTGTAATGTTGCAAGTAGGTTATTTTAAATACACTAAAAAAGTTTCTGGTGTGGGCAAGCGTATATTTCTAATGGCTCCGTTACATCATCATTACCAGAAAAAAGGATATCATGAGAGTAAAATAGTTACCCGTTTTTGGGTAGTAAGTATAATTCTTGCAATTATAACTTTTGTAACCTTAAAAGTAAGATAGGTGAAGAGGTTAGTAATTCTTGGTGGTGGAGAAAGTGGTGTTGGTACAGCGCTTTTAGGAATAAAAAAAGGATACAATGTATTTGTGTCTGATAAAGGAAAAATTAAAGAAGAATATAAAAAAGTTCTTAAACATTTTGAGATAGACTGGGAAGAAGAACAGCATACAGAATCTAAAATTTTAAATGCAGATTTGGTAATGAAAAGTCCTGGTATACCAGACAAGGTAGCTCTTGTGCAAAAATTATTGTCGCTACGTATTCCTGTAATTTCTGAGATAGAATTTGCAAGTAAATATACAGATGCTGTAATTATTGGTATAACGGGTAGTAATGGTAAAACTACCACTACAATGATGGTAAACCATATTTTAAAAGAAGAAGGTTTGCACGTTGGTATGGCTGGTAATATTGGTGATAGCTATGCTAAAATGGTGTCTGAAAATAACTTTGACTACTATGTGTTAGAGATTAGTAGTTTTCAATTAGACGGTATTGTAGATTTTAAACCACATATAGCCATTATAACTAACATTACGCCAGATCATTTAGATAGGTATAATTATGAGTTTGATAACTATATCGCATCAAAATTTAGAATTGCAGAGAACCAAACAAAAGAAGACTATTTAATTTATGATGCAGACGATGAAGTGCTTGTAAGTTGGCTAGAGAATCACCCAGTTAAATCAAAATTAATACCATTTTCAATAGAAAAACAAATTGAAGAAGGTGTTTGTTTAAAGAATGATAAAATACATATAACGACCCAAAATAATACAATAGAGATGGCAACAAACAACTTGGCTTTAGAAGGTAAACACAATTTAAAAAATACAATGGCAGCTTCAGCAGCTTCTAAATTAGTAAATATTAGAAAAGCTACTATTAGGGCTAGTATTGAAAACTTTCAGGGTGCATCGCATCGTTTAGAAAGTGTTTTAAAAATTGCTCACGTACATTACGTAAACGATTCTAAAGCAACTAATGTTAATGCAACATATTATGCATTAGAAAGTATGAAATCTGCTACAGTTTGGATTGTTGGTGGTGTAGATAAAGGAAATGATTACAAGTCGTTAATGCCATTGGTAAGAGAAAAGGTAAAAGCTATTATCTGTTTGGGTGTAGATAATTCTAAGATTATAGAAGAGTTTGGGAATGTTGTAGATTTAGTTGTTGAGACACAAAGAATGGATGAAGCTGTTAAAATGGCTTATAAAATTGGTCAACGTGGAGATACGGTATTGTTATCCCCTGCTTGTGCTAGTTTTGATTTGTTTGAGAATTACGAAGACAGAGGAAATCAATTTAAAGCAGCAGTAAAAAGTTTGTAAAAAATAAGTAATAAGTATAGTGTTAAGTTATTTTAAAAATATAAAAGGAGATAAGGCTATTTGGGGCATAGTTGCGCTATTGGCATTATTTTCGTTTTTGCCAGTTTACAGCGCAAGTAGTAATTTGGTGTATGTGGTTGGTAATGGTACGGCTGTAAGTCACCTTGTTAAGCACGCTTTTTTATTAATGCTTGGCTTTGGTATAATTTACGGCGTGCATAAAATACCAATGCACTTTTTTAAAGGCTTATCTATAATTGCTATGCCAATAGTGTTGTTGCTTTTGGGGTATACGTTAGCTCAAGGAAAAACAATTGGTGGGGCAAATGCTAGTAGGTGGATAAACATTCCGTTTGTGGGCTTTTCGTTTCAGACATCTACATTAGCAGCAGTTGTGTTAATGATATATGTGGCACGTTATTTAGCAAAAATTAAAGATAAGGTAGTTACTTTTAAAGAGAGTGTACTTCCGTTGTGGATTCCTGTTTTTTTGGTGATAGTTTTAATTTTGCCAGCTAACTTTTCTACAGCAGCAATTATTTTTTTTATGGTACTTACTCTAACTTTTTTAGGTGGTTATCCTATTAAATATTTATTGGGTATCGTTGGTACGGGTATTGCTTGTTTGGCATTATTTATTTTGGTTGCAAAGGCAGTCCCGGATTTGTTTGAAAATAGAATAGATACCTGGGAGAATAGAATATCTAACTTTTTTAATGGCGAAGATACTAGTGAGGATTACCAAATAGAGCGTGCTAAAATTGCAATTGCATCTGGCGGTGTTCTTGGTAAAGGCTCTGGTAAAAGTGTTCAGAAAAACTTTTTACCACAAAGTTCTTCAGATTTTATTTATGCTATTATAGTAGAAGAATATGGTTTAGTTGGTGGCTTGGTGGTGATGTTTTTTTATCTGTTACTGTTATTTAGAATAGTTGTGGTAGCAAATGCTAACCCAAGTGTGTTTGGTAAGTTATTAGTGGTAGGCGTAGGCTTACCCATAGTTTTTCAGGCATTTATAAATATGGCTGTTGCGGTAGAGTTATTTCCTGTAACAGGACAAACATTACCGCTTATTAGTAGCGGTGGTACGTCTATCTGGATGACGTGTTTAGCAATAGGCATTGTGCTTAGTGCAAGTAATAAAAACCCAGTAAAAGAAAAAGAAGTTGTAGATGAGTCTAACCCTTTAGATGTGTTAAGTGGACAATTATAAATTTATATTATCTGGAGGTGGCACAGGCGGACATATTTATCCGGCTATTGCAATAGCAAATGAGCTAAAGGAAATGTATCCTGATGCTGAGTTTTTGTTTGTTGGTGCCAAAGACCGTATGGAGATGGAAAAGGTGCCACAGGCTGGGTACAAAATAGAAGGCCTTTGGATTTCTGGTTTTCAGCGTAAGCTAACATTTAAAAATATGTTGTTTCCGTTTAAGGTTATTAGTAGTTTGTTTAAGGCTAGGCAAATTATAAAAAAGTTTAAACCTAATGCAGTAGTTGGTACAGGAGGTTTTGCAAGCGGACCATTATTGCACGTTGCTGCGGGTAAAAATATTCCGTGTGTGTTGCAAGAGCAAAACTCTTATGCAGGTGTTACCAATAAATTATTGGCTGGTAAAGTGCAAAAAATTTGCGTTGCTTATGATGGTATGGATCGTTTTTTTTCTGCAGATAAAATTATAAAAACAGGAAATCCTGTTCGTAAAGATTTGGTAGAGATGAAGGTCTCTAAGCAAAAAGCTTTAGAGTTTTTTAAATTGAAAAAAGATAAGCCAGTATTGTTGGTTTTGGGTGGAAGCTTAGGGGCAAGAAGGGTAAATACACTTATTAAAGAACAATTGCCTTTGTTTGCGTCTTTAGATGTTCAAGTAATTTGGCAATGTGGAAAGTTGTATTATGAGGAGTATAAAGAGTGTCAGAATGAAAATGTTTTAGTGTTTGATTTTTTAAATAAAATGGATTTTGCTTATGCTGCTGCAGATGTTATTATATCTAGAGCTGGTGCAGGTTCTGTGTCCGAGTTAAGTATTGTTGGTAAGCCGGTTATTTTTATTCCGTCACCAAATGTTGCAGAGGATCATCAGACAAAAAATGCATTGGCATACGCAGATAAAAATGCAGCTATTTTATTAAGAGAAAAAGAGTTAGATGCTAGTTTTAAAACTGTTTTTACGGATTTGTTTAGCAATAAAGAAAAGCAAATAGAATTAGGAGAAAATATAAAAAAGCAAGCGTTGCCAAATGCGACAAAAAATATTGCTTTAGAAGTTAGTAAGTTATTAAAAAAATGAATTTAAAAGATATACATAGCGTTTACTTTTTGGGTATTGGTGGTATAGGAATGTCTGCCTTGGCTCGCTATTTTAAATTTATTGGTAAAGAAGTTGCTGGTTATGATAAAACAGAAACTCCATTAACCAAAGAACTTGCTGCGTCTGGTATAGAAATTCATTATCAGGATAATGTAAGTCTTATACCAGAATATTATAAAAATATAAATAATACGCTGGTAGTGTATACACCTGCTTTGCCTAAAAATCACATAGAGTTAAATTATTATGTAACTAATGGTTATGCGGTTAAAAAAAGGTCTGAAGTTTTAGGTATTATCACAAAAAATACTTTCTGTTTTGGGGTTGCTGGTACACACGGTAAAACTACAACATCTAGTATTTTAGCACATTTGTTATATGATTCAGGAACTCCAATTACTGCCTTTTTAGGTGGCATATCGGAGGATTTTAATAGCAATTTTTTATTAGAGGGAACAGATTATTCAGTTGTTGAAGCAGATGAGTTTGATAGGTCGTTTTTGCAACTATCTCCAAATGTTGCTTGCATTACCTCTATGGATGCAGATCACCTAGATATTTATGGTACAGGAGACGATTTAAAAGACGCTTTTGTTGCTTATGTAAACAGGTTAGAACCAGACGGAAAATTGTTTGTGTGTAACGGTTTGCCTTTAGATGGTATTACGTATGGTATAGATGATGATTCTGATTTTTGTATCACAGATATAGAAATAAAAAATGGCTCTTATATATTTAATATAAGAACACCAGATTCTGTTATAAACGGAGTTAAATTTAGCAAACCAGGAAGACATAATTTGTTAAACGGATTAGTTGCTTTTGCTATGGCCTTAGAAGCTGGTAAATCTCCAGATGTGGTTGCTGCTGCGTTGGGTACTTTTAAAGGTGTGCAGCGTAGGTTTTCATACCGTATTAAAAATGAAGATTTTGTTTTTATAGATGATTATGCGCATCATCCTACAGAAATAAATGCAGTGTATAATGCGGTGTCAGAAATGCATCCTAATAAAAAAACAGTAGCTGTTTTTCAGCCACACTTATTTTCTAGGACAAAAGATTTTATAGATGATTTTGCAACTAGTTTATCGCAATTTCAAAGTATTATTTTGTTAGATATTTATCCAGCAAGAGAAGAGCCAATAGAAGGAGTGACTTCTGAATGGTTGTTGAGTAAAATAAATAATCCGAATAAAAAAATCTGTTCTAAAAAAGAATTGATAAATGAGCTAAAAAATCAGAATCCAGAAGTTTTAGTGGCTATGGGAGCTGGAGATATTGGACAAGAGATTGATAAAATTAAAAACGCTTTTGTAATATGAAAGTAAATTGGAGCTACATAAAATTGGTGTTCTTATTGCTCTTATTGCTAGGAGTATACGCTTTTACGGGTGTTAGGCATCAATCTAAAAAAATAGAAAAAACAACAGTTGAGTTTTTAGGCGAAGACAATTTGTTTATAACTCAGCAGATGGTTAATAAATTGTTAATACAAAATTTAGGAAGCCTTACAAACGTGCCAAAAGATGCGCTAGTTTTGAATAAAGTAGAAAAGGTTTTAGAAGCCAATAAAATGGTGAAGAGTGCTCAAGTTTATCTTACTGTAAATGGGGAACTTACATCTAAAATTGTACAACGTAAACCAATAGGGCGTATTCAAGGAAATTCAAATTTTTATTTGGATGACGAGGGTAAGCGCATGCCTTTATCTAATAACCACTCTGCAAGGGTGCCAATTATTACTGGTAAAATTACAGATGATAGTCTTCAAAATTGCTTTGCTTTTTTGAATTTTATTAATGCCGATGATTTTTTAAAGAAAAACATTATTGGTATTCATATTGCAAAGGACAATGATTTTCAGCTTAAGCTTAGGTTAGAGGATTATGTGGTTAGTTTAGGGAAGGTAGAAAATTTAAAAGCTAAGTTTAATAATTACAAGGCTTTTTATAGTAAAGCAACAAAAGATAAAGCTTTAAATAATTATAAAGCTGTTAGTTTAGAGTACAATAATCAAGTAGTGTGTACCAAAATTTAAGTTATGGAGCCAGGTAAATATTCAGTAGGGTTAGACATAGGGACAACAAAAATTGTAGCCATAATTGGTAAGGAAAACGAATACGGTAAAATTGAAGTTTTAGGTATTGGTAAATCTAAAAGCCTTGGTGTGCACAGAGGTGTAGTAAACAATATTACGCAAACTATAAAATCTATACAGCAAGCTGTAGAAGAGGCAGAGGCAACTTCTGGTTTAAAAATTAGCTCTGTTGTTGTTGGTATTGCTGGTCAGCACATACGTAGTTTGCAGCATAGTGATTATATAACAAGGCCAGACTCTGAGCAAGTTATTAATGAAGATGATGTAGATATACTTGTAAACCAAGTTTACAAATTAATTATGCTTCCTGGAGAAGAAATTATTCATGTATTACCACAAGAATATAAAGTAGACGGACAAGCAGAAATTAAGGAGCCAATTGGTATGTATGGTGGTAGGCTAGAGGCTAACTTTCATGTAGTTGTTGGTCAAGTATCATCTATAAAAAATGTGGGTAGGTGTATTAAAAGTGCTGGTTTAGATTTAGGCAGTATTACATTAGAGCCATTAGCATCTGCAAACGCAGTGTTAAGTCAAGAAGAAAAAGAAGCTGGTATTGCATTAATAGATATAGGAGGCGGTACAACAGACGTTGCCATTTTTAAAGATGGTATTATTAGGCATACTGCTGTAATTCCTTTTGGAGGAAATGTTATAACAGAAGATATAAAAGAAGGTTGCTCTATTATAGAAAAGCAAGCCGAACTATTAAAAATTAAGTTTGGATCTGCTTGGCCAGGAGAAAATAAGGATAATGAAATAGTTTCTATACCAGGATTAAGAGGTAGAGAGCCTAAAGAAATTACACTTAAAAACCTTTCTAAAATAATACATGCTCGTGTTGTAGAGATCATAGAGCAGGTATATATGGAGATTAAAAATTACGGTCATGAAGACCAAAAGAAGAAGCTAATTGGTGGTATTGTTTTAACGGGTGGTGGTAGCCAGTTAAAACACTTAAAGCAATTGGTAGAGTATATTACGGGTATGGATACCAGAATAGGATACCCTAATGAGCATTTAGCAGGAGATTCTACTCAAGATATAGCAAGTCCGCTATACGCAACAGGAGTAGGTTTATTAATGAATGCTATAGAAACTAATGCTAAAAACAAAGAAATAGCATTAGAGGAAGCTCAAGCAGAAAAAGAAATAGCAGTAGAAAATAATCAGGAAGAAGACGGTTTCCAAACTGAAGAACCAAATGACACATCAACCAAAAAAGAAGTGAAACCAGAACGAAAATCCATTTTTGAAAAATGGTCTGATAAGTTGAAAGACTTTTTAGATAATGCGGAGTAACGCATAAGTTGAAAATTGAAAAAAAATAACTCAGTAAAATAACAGTATGAGCAAGAACACTGAATTAGAAAGTAATATCTCTTTTGATTTGCCTAAAAATCAAAGTAACGTAATAAAAGTCATTGGTGTTGGTGGCGGTGGTAGTAACGCAATAAATCACATGTTCCAGGCCGGAATAAATGGTGTAGATTTTATTGTTTGTAATACAGACTCACAAGCATTAGAAAACAGTACGGTTCCTAACAAAATAAGATTAGGGGTTACATTAACAGAAGGTTTGGGCGCAGGTGCAAATCCAGAAGTTGGTGAACAAGCTGCTATAGAAAGTATGGAAGACATAAAAAATATGTTAGATTCCAATACAAAAATGGTGTTTATTACTGCTGGTATGGGCGGTGGTACCGGTACAGGTGCTGCTCCAATAATAGCAAAACAAGCAAAAGGTATGGATATCCTTACAGTGGGTATTGTAACAATGCCTTTTCAGTTCGAAGGAAAAATGAGATGCCAGCAAGCTCAGACTGGTATAGAAAAGCTTCGTGCTAATGTAGACTCATTAATTGTTATAAATAATAATAAACTTAGAGAAGTATACGGTAATTTAGGCTTTAAAGCTGGTTTCTCTAAGGCAGATGAAGTATTAGCAACAGCTGCACGTGGTATTGCAGAAGTTATAACGCATCACTACACACAAAACATAGATTTACGTGACGCTAAAACAGTACTATCTAACAGTGGTACTGCAATAATGGGTTCTGCAAATGCATCTGGTTCGTCTAGAGCGCAAGAAGCTATTATGAAAGCATTAGATTCACCATTATTAAATGATAATAAAATTGCTGGTGCTAAAAACGTATTGTTATTAATAGTTTCCGGTGCTCAGGAAATTACTATTGATGAGATAGGGGAAATTAACGACCACATACAGACAGAGGCTGGTCATGGAGCTAACATTATTATGGGTGTTGGTGAAGATGAAAACTTAGGAGACGCTATTGCGGTAACTGTTATTGCTACGGGTTTTAATGTAGATCAGCAAGATGATATTGTAAACACAGAATCTAAAAAAATAATTCACACTCTAGAAAACGAGCAAAAAGCAACGCATAATTTAACGCCTGCTGCAGCTAATGTTGTATACGATGTTGTAGAACCAGAAACTAGTCCTGTTAAAACAGAAGTTACACCTGCGGAGCCAGAAGTAATAAAGCATACTTTATTTGAGGAAGAAAAGCCAGAAATGGATTTGATACCAACAACAAATTTTATAAAAAACTTTAATGTGTTTTATGATGAAGTAGTTGCTGATGCACCAAAAGAAGAAGACTTTGTTATAGTAGATGTTAGAGATTTTGATGTTGTAGATGCAGAAGAGGTAAAGGTTGTACAAGAAGAAGATCAGTTTGCATTTAGTTTTGATATTCCTAAAAAGGAGCAGAAAGTAGAAGAAGATGAACAAGAACATACAATTACCTTTAGTTTAGATGAAGAGGTAAATGATATGGACGTTAAAGACCATGTAGAAGTTGTTCCTGTATTAGAATACAATAAAGAAGGTGAAAAAAGATATAGTTTAGATGACTATATGGAGCTAGAAAAAGAACTTACAGGTGCTAAGTCTAAAGCTGAAAAATTTGAGCCTAAAATTGTTGATCAAGAATTAGCTTTTGAGAAGAAAACAGTAGCTCCAAAAGCAACTCAGGCTCCAACGCCTAAACCTGCACCGGCTGCTGAGCCAGAAGAAAGACAAGTAGAGGTAGACCCTATGAATACGCCAATTGAAGATTTGCTAAAAAACAGAGCAGATGAGCGTAGAAGAAAGTTAAAAGACTTTAATCATAAGTTTAAAAACAACATTAACACAGCAAGTGATATGGAAAATAAGCCAGCTTATTTACGCCAAGGTGTTAATTTAAATGATAGTAACCCAGAAAATAGAATTTCAAGAACCACTTTAAGTGAAGACGGAGAAGATATCCAATTACGTTCTAACAATTCTTTTTTACATGATAATGTAGATTAGTGTAGTTTTTAAACTATATAATTTAGTGTATAAACCCGAAAGCAGTAATTGTTTTCGGGTTTATTTTTTTATCTTCGTGTTCCTAAAAATTATAAATTATGAGCTTACAACAAGATGTAATGACGGCAATGAAAACAGCTATGAAAGCTAAAGATAGCGTTGCTTTAGAGTCATTAAGAGCTATAAAATCTGTTTTGCTAATGGCACAAACAGAGTCAGGTGCAAAAACTGAGTTGAGTGAAGAAGAGGAAATAAAAATTATACAAAAACTTGTAAAACAACGTAAAGATAGTGCTGCTATTTATACAGAGCAAGGAAGGGAAGATTTGGCTGCTCCAGAATTAGCACAGGCAGAGGTTATAGGGCAGTTTTTGCCTGAACAAATGTCTGAGGATGATATTGCTAAAGTTGTTGAAGATGTAATAGCTAAAACAGGTGCAGATGGTATGAAAGATATGGGTAAGGTAATGGGTATGGTATCTTCTCAACTAGCAGGTAAAGCAGATGGTAAAACAATTTCTACTATAGTAAAAAATAAATTAGCTTAATTTTTTATAAGCTGATAAGGCCCCGTGGCGCAACTGAATAGCGCATCAGATTTCGGCTCTGAGGGTTGGGGGTTTGAATCCCTCCGGGGTCACGAATAAGCAAAGAATCCAAAATTAAAAAATCAAGTTTACTTGCTTTTTTAATTTTGGATTCTTTGTTTTCAAAGCGGAGCTTTTAGGGATCAACAAGCAAAGCGCAGTTTATCCTTATTCGTGAAATTTATAAATGTTTACTTGCTTTTTTAATTTTGGATTCTTTGTTTTCAAAGCGGAGCTTTTAGGGATCAACAAGCAAAGCGCAGTTCATCCTTATTCGTGAAATTTGTTAGTAAAAGCTAGTTTTCAATTGGCTTATACTTTTTTTAATAGCCTTAAAGTTATTTGTTGATTAATTTAAAAGTACGTATGTAATCTACGTAGCACGTTCTATCTTTTAAATTAGCGCTTGCAACTTTACCTCCATCTGCAGGAATAGGATTCCAATCGTAACTCTCTATAGAGAATTGTAAATACATTTGTTGATTAAAAGGAACAGGAGGCGTTAAAGTGTATTGTTCTTTTCCATCTAGAAAAAAAACAAGTTCTGTAGCACTTTTCCACCAAAAACCATAAACATAATATCTTTCATGATTTTTAGTAGTTGTCGTTACCGCTCCTTGAGCTCTTTTTGAATCCTTCTGGCATTTATTTTCTCTACGAATAGCGTTAGAATGGTAAATTTTATCCCATTTTGCTTTTCTTGCCCATTCTGCGGTTAAGGGCGTAAGGACCCCTACAGACTCTGTAATGTCAATTTCATGTTTTTTATTACAATTATTGTTATAACCCATTAGCCAAAAGCCGCCACCCATTTCTGTCTTGCTCATTTTCATTCTACATTCATAGTAGTTTCCTACTGTAGAGGTTATTTTAGAACGTAAAATACCTCCATAATAGGTATAAGTTAAAGGTTTTCCATAAGGACTTATTGTTTTTGGTTCTCCAAGTTTTCCTACTTCAATAGTCATTTTACCTTTATTTGCTTTTATTCTTTTGGATTGGAATAAAGCTGGTAAACGACCAGGCCATTTTAAGTGAGGATGAGCATTAGGGTCTGTATACCATTTTTTTGAGTTTATTTTGTTATCACTAAACTCATCGGTTAATTTGTAAACAGTTTTCCATTTTTTTCCATTTGGTGTAGGATTTGTTCCAATAAAGTATGGTTTTTTTTCAACTTTTTGGTTAGTTATTGCAGTGCTATTGATTTCTTCAATGTCTGAACTTTTATCGACACTGCACGATATAATCGCTATTAGAACAAATAAATACAAATACTTCTTTTGTTTTTTTAACATAACTTCTGTTTTTATAGTAGGATTTAGATTACAGTGAAGTTATGTTTTTATTTTGAAACAAAAAATTAAATATTAGTTTTTTAGTAGAACATATTAACAAAGCGATGGATATTTATCGCAAAAAAACTTTTTATTTAGTTGTTCGCTGTTGATTTTTTAAAAAATAGAGGTTTATAGTAATGTATTAAGTAGTCGCTACTTAACTATTAATTAAACAATAGAAAATTAAGTTTACTTGCTTTTTTAATTTTGGATTCTTTGTTTTCAAAGCGGAGCTTTTAGGGATCTACAAGTATTTTTTATTTTAGAATAACAAAAGCCACGCAAATAGCATGGCTTTTTAGTAGATGTGTAGTGTAATATTATGACTTAGCTAAATCGTTACTGTGATTAACCTCAAAATAGTTTTGTACATTTTCCATAATATGAGATTCTTTCAGGGTAGAATTTGCTGTTTTATATTCTTGATCTATTAATTGTTTTGCAGGAAATGATTCACAATGTATTTCTTCGCCTTTTAAATTGGTAGTTTTTACAGTTGCTGTACCATTTAATAAAGATTTTCCTGTTACCATGATAAAAGAACGTTCTTCATCTGCAGCAGAAATGCCTGTTCTTATTTTTGTGTTTTCAATAATAATGTCCGACTTAATTTGCGTGTTAGCTAGACCTTGTTCTGTAGTTTTTTTATCATTACTACAAGATAAAAATAATGCTGCTGTTGCTAATACTGATACAAATAATTTAGTTTTCATAATTGAGTGCTTTTTTAAATACACTACAAAGATGAAGTTATTACAGGACTAAGAATACGCCTGAATTAGTGAAAATGAATACCCTGAAAACAGGGGTAGAGTAGGTTTAATCGTCTAGAAGCCCCATTTTTATTGCGTGTTTGGTTAAGCCAGCTAAATTTTTCACATTTAACTTAGAAATTAAATTTTTACGATAACTTTCTATTGTGTGCTTGCTTAAAAACAATTCGTCTGCAATTTCTTGTGTAGTGTATTCCTCAGCAATAAGTTTTAAAACCTCTTTTTCTCTATTTGTTAAAGAAACCTCTTTTTCTTTTTTACTGGCAAACATTGCATCAGTGTAAGCTTTTTTTATTTCTGTAGAAAAATATTTTTCTCCGCCAATTATTGTTCTAATGGCTTCTAATAATTCATCTTTTTCAGCATTTTTGGGTACATAGCCATCTACATTGCCTCTAATTAGTGTGTCTATCATACCGCCATCTATATGCATACTAACAACTAGTGTTTTTAAACCAGGGAAGCGTTCTTTTACTATAGTGTTTAATTCTATACCATTCATTTCTGGCATAGTTAAATCTGTCACTAATAAATGAATGTCATCAGCACCATTTATGTCTAAGTACTTTACTACTTGCGCACCATTTTTAGCGGTTGTAGTAATATTAAACTCAGGAGCATCTTCTAAAATACTCGTAAGTCCGTCTATAAACATTTTATGATCGTCTGCAATAATTAGGTTATAAGTTGTCATTGGTTGTGTTTTTTATTGGTATTTCTATAGATATTACTGTTCCTCTGTTTACAGCAGAATCTATGTGTAAGGTACCGTTTAGTTTTTCTATTCTACTTTTAATATTTGTAAACCCAATACCGTCTCCATTATTTTCTTTGTTAAAACCTTTACCGTTGTCTTCAAAAAGTAAGGTAATGCTATCTTCAAAGTAATTTAGATGTATATCTGTATTAGATGCTTTGGCGTGTTTAAGAGTGTTTGTCATTAATTCTTGAATAATTTTAAACAACTCCATTTTTACCATTTCATTAATGGTGTTTATTTTTTCTTCTGGGTGCGGATGAAACTCTACCTTAAGTTCGCCTGTGTTGGTGATAGATTTTGTGTATTCTTTTATAAGCTGCGTAAAATCGTCTTGTCTAAACTTTTTAGGAATTAGCGTGTGAGATATGTCTCTAACCAATTGGTAGGTTTCATCTAATTGTCCTGTAATTGTATTTAAAGTTTCGGTTTTTTCTTTAACACTTGCCAATTGTAATTTTATGCCAGCTAAATTACCGCCAATACTGTCGTGCAATTCTTGAGCTATACGTTTACGCTCTTCATCTTGACCTTCAATGGAGGCTTTAATAAGTTTTAATTCTTGCTCTTGTTTAAGTGTGGTAACCTTTTGGTTATTTATTTCTTCGTTCTTTTTAGCAAGCTCACTTTGTGCTTGTATTTTTTGGTAGTATGTATAGAGTAAAGCAATAACGGGAATAAGAATAACTAAAAAACCAATTAAAAATGCAGATTTAATTGTTTTTTGACGGTCTAGTTCTGCTTCTTGCTTAATTTGATCTTCTTTTAAGTCAGATATAGCTTGTTCTTTTTTTAATGTTTCGTACTGTATCTCTAGTTCTTTTATAATTTCTCTTTGTTGCTTTGCTTTTATCTGGTTTAAGACACTAAAAAGCTGTGTCATAACAGCATAAGCATTTTTATAATCTTCTTGTTTGTAATAACTTTTTGCCTGTACAGTTAAAATTTGTTTTTGAAACTCTAAATTTTCGTGATCAATTGCATTTACATAGGCTGTTGTAAGTCCTATGTTTGCAATATCATAATATCCTTGTTTATAGTATACTTTTGCAATTAATAGTGCGCCTTCATAATAAATAGCGTTGTAATCATTAGCTTTTGCTTCATTACTAATTTCTGCGTAATATTTTAATGCGTATGGATAATCTTTTTTTATCTCTAGGAATTTAGTGAGTTGAAGTCTTACTTCTAGCTCAACTTCTAAATCTTTAAATTGTTTTGCTAGTTCTAATGAAGAATTGTAGTACTCTTCTGCTTTAGTGTAATCTTGTTTTTTTGCATATGCATTACCTAATTGCATAAGCGCTTTATTGGTAACCTTAGAATGTTGTTTGCCGTATTTGTCTATAGACTCTGTTAGTAAATCTATGGCTTTGTCTGTCTTGTCTTGAGTTATGTAGTTTTTTGCTAAACTTACTTTATGTAAATATAAAAACTCAGTATCGTTAATGGCTTCTGCTTCTTGTAGTCCTTTTATGTTCCACTCAATAGATTTGTCTATTAATCCGTTTAAAGAACTACCAAGAGACATAAAATAATAAGCCTTTGCGTAAAGGTATTTCTTCTCTTTTTCGGGTTTATCCCAATTGCCTAGTTCTTGTACATATAGGTTTCCGTAATGTAGTACAGAGTCTGTATTTGCTTTATAAGCGTGTTTTTCTATAAGTTGATCAAAGACTGAAAAACGTTGCGCTCCAAACTCAGCAGTTTTTAAAGCATCATAGTATGGTTTAAGGGTTTCGTCTAATTGAATTTGAGACCAAGAAAAAGAAAAAAATGGAGTTTCATCTTTTTCAGTTTTTGTACTGTCTATTTCTTGTGCACTAACTAATTGAAAAACACTTACTAAAAGTAGAATTAGAGTTGTTTTTAATTTGTGAAAAAATGTACTGTATGTTGGTTTGGTTAAAGTCAAAAAAATAATAATTGTTTAATTAATTATGCTAATTTGGGTTGTGTTTGTATACAGGTTACCTGATTTGGTTTGCTAATTTAAACGCTGTTTACAAAGTTGGCTTTTATATAGCTTTTTACAACCCCGCAAGTTAGTGAAATGTATATCCCTGAAAACAGGGTGTAATATAATTATTATTTCTTTTGTAGTATAGTGCTAATTATTTTTTTAGCGTGAATTCTAGAATTTTCTATAAACCATTTGTGCGTTTCCATACCACCACAAATTACACCAGCTAAATAAACGTTACTTAAATTGGTTTCCATTGTGTCTTTGTTGTGTGTTGGTATCTTTTTTGCATCGTTAGACAAGGTGATGCCCATTTTGGTAAGAAAATTAAAATTTGGTCTATAGCCAGTTAATGCTAAAACATAGTCGTTTTGTAAGGTAATAGCACCATCAACAGTTTTAACTGTTAGTTGGGTCTCTTTAATTTCTGTAATATTGGCATTATAAATTACTTTTATACTACCTTCTTCTATGCGGTTAATAATATCTGGGCGTACCCAATATTTTACGCGTTGACCAACTTCTGCGCCACGAATAATTAAAGTTACTTCTGCACCTTTACGCCAGCATTCTAAAGCGGCATCTATGGATGAGTTACTTGCGCCAACAACTACTACTTTTTGTTTAGAGAAATAATGCGGATTGTTATAGTAATGGGTGACTTTTGGTAAGTCTTCTCCCGGAATATTTAATTTATTAGGTATATCGTAAAAACCAGTAGCTATTATTACGTTATTTGCAGTGTAAGTTGTCTTACTGGTTTTTACAATATAATAAGTAGAGTCTTTGGTTACATTAGTTACTTTTTCAAATAAATTAATGTCCAAATCATTGCTACTTACAATTCTTCTGTAGTATTCTAAAGCTTCTTCTTTTTTGGGTTTAGCTTCATTACTGATAAAAGGAATGTTGTCTATTTCTAGTTTTTCGGATGATGAAAAAAATTGCATTTTAGCAGGGTAATTGTATAACGAGTTTACAATACATCCTTTTTCTAAAATAAGATAAGAAAGTCCGTTTTTTTTAGCTTCTAATCCGCAGGCAATACCAATAGGTCCGCCGCCAATAATTATAACATCAAATAAATTCACTAGCCTATAAGTTCTTTTAAGTTTTTAATTGTAGCTGTTGGGTTATCACTTTTAAAAACAAAACTACCAGCAACAAGTACATCTGCACCTGCGTCTACTAAAGCTTTTGCATTTTTAGAAGTAACACCGCCATCTATCTCTATAAGGGTTTTTGCATTTTTCTTAATAATTAATTCTTTTAATGCTTTTACCTTATTGTAAGTGTTTTCTATAAAAGATTGTCCTCCAAAACCAGGATTAACACTCATTAAGCAAACAACGTCAATATCATTAATAATATCTTCTAATAAATGTACGTTTGTATGAGGGTTTAAGGCAACGCCAGCCATCATACCTTCAGCCTTAATTGCTTGCAAAGTTCTATGTAAATGTGTACAAGCTTCATAATGTACAGATAATACATTTGCTCCTAATTCTGCAAAGGTTTTTATGTACCTATCTGGGTCTACAATCATTAAATGTACATCTAATGTTTTTGTAGCGTGCTGTGCTATACTTTTTAACACAGGCATACCGTAAGATATGTTAGGAACAAAAACGCCGTCCATAATGTCTATATGGTGCCAATCTGCCTCACTATTGTTTACCATTTCTACATCTCTCTGTAGGTTTCCAAAGTCTGCTGCTAATAAAGAAGGTGCAATTTTATTGTTGCTCATTTTGTTTTAGATTGATATTTATGCAAAAGTACGCATTTGGTGTAAATTGATATAGTGTAAATGTGGCTTTATATTTTGTTTAAGAGTAATTTAAAATTTGTGTTTTTATAAGGTACTATAAACTATTAAAATAGTACTGTTGAATTACTTAAAATACAAAAAGCTACCTAATTTACTAGATAGCTTTTGTTGTTTGTTTTATAATAACTTATGCTTTGCGGTAGGAGCAAGATGCTTGCGCTAGCGGGGTTAATTTAGCGGTTAAATTATGAATATTGCCAAAACCCAGCTATTATTTTTTTTGTTTCATTTTGTTCATATAAGTACAAAGCTCCATAGTTAAAAGGATAGTTATCAATTAACAAATCATCGCTATATCCTTCTTCATCTATTTGCAATAAGTAAAAATAACCGTCTTTATTTAGTTCTTTATAATAATAATCTTTATGTTGGATAAAATTTGGTGTTCCGCCAGCTTTTACTATAAAAAAATCATTTTCATTAGCCTTGTCTAAATAGTTGGTTATTGAATTAATGGATATATCATTATTCCTTTTTTCCTCCAATAAACCTTCTTCAGAGTAATTATGTTCAATTACTTTCACTTCTATGTTTGGATATATATTTTTTTCTATACGCGTATCAAAATCTTTGTGTATTAAAATTGATAGCATATAATTTTCCTTTCGAGGATGTACTATTGTTGCATAAAAAAGATAATTTTCAGGAATTATGTCCTCTATTAATATAGGTGGATTTCCCCCAATCCTACCTCTAATATTTTTGTCATATGGTATGCATTTAGAAAATTTTTCTTTCATTTGTATTTGATTTAATTTCTTAATGAGTGTTTAAGAATCCGTTTTTCTTAGCGAATTCTAATGCATTTTCTCTAAGTTGCATAGATAGTTGAGTTGCATATCGCTTTGCATTTGTTGGTTCCCATCCTCTATGTAATAAACCTTGATAGATACCTTTTCTTGTTAGTGCGGTATTTCTATTAATGTTTTGTAAAGCACTTTGTCCTTTTAGATTAGTTCCCCCTAATTTATATTTCTGTTGAAGCTTAGAAATATTTTTATGCATATTAGGTTCTGTTAAAGCTATAGATGGGTTTTGTTTACCAATGGAAAAACTACGTCAAATATTATGATTTTGTTTTAACCAAGCACTTTGAAGGAGTTCATGACCAGACAACATATCACCTTTGTGTATAGGGCCTGTTATGTCGGAATAAGCACCTAATTGATATTCGCCAGCTAACCCAAAAACATCAACCCAACTATTACTATCGCTTACATACGCATAAAAGTTTGGTTCACCACTTTCCAGCCCAATAGGGTCTTGGCTTATGTACGTACCACTATCTGGTGAATAATACCTAAACCTGTTGTAACACAGCTCTAGGTCATCATCAAAATATTGGCCTTGGTATCTAAAGGGTAAACTGCAAAAGAACTTTTGGTAACTACACTAATTACCACAGTTTAAAAATACAAAAAGCTACCTAATTTACTAGATAGCTTTGCTGTTTGTTTTATAATAACTTATGGAGTAGGGCACAAGCAAGATGCTTGTGTTAGCGGGGACTTGTGCTAGCTAGCTTATTCAAATATTTTCACGTCACGACCTCTTTCATCTTTTATATATTTTTCAATTTCTTGAAAAGTATATTTCTTATTTGTTTTTACGGTTAAATCAATAAGTTTAAATTTTATATCTAAATTTTCATCATAACCTGTAGGAACAACTGGTGTTTTAGACATATTAGTGTCAAATAAAGCATTATTTATAGCAGGTATGTCTAATCCTAATTTTTCACGAACTTTAATTAGGTTTATTAATTCCATTGGGATTAGGCCGCTAGTCAAAAATTCTTCATTCTCCCATTTTTCACCACGTTGTAATCCTATTCCATTTAAATGATATTCGCAAAGCTCATCCCAATAATTGGATTCTATTTTAGTAAAATCATCCCAATTGTCAATAATTTTTTGATAAATACCATAGCCACTTCCATACTTTAAAATCAAGTCTTTTACTGGATTGTTTCCTGTCCATTTTTCAATTAAGAAATGTGCTAATTGTGTACTAGGATACACTTTTTGTTTTTTAAACTCTTTGTTGGATAAATTCTCTTGGTCTGTTAAATACGATAATGATTTTTTAAAAAGTAGTTTAATCAAATCTTCTCGTTCAACATATAAAGCATATTCATAAGTACCTTTTAAATGATCTATCCATTTATCATTAATATGTCCATAGGTCCAAAATACCGCAGTCCGCTCAAAATACTTCCAACAATCCTCATCACCTTGAAATAAAAGGTTTTTTGCTTTGATGTGAGTGCTGTTTGGAATTCCCGACAAACTTAACCAGACAGTATTTATATATTTTTTTAGATTTTCCTTTCTAGCAAAGAAATTATATTCATCAATAAAAAAAGAATTAGATTCATCCGAATTTGGAATTCTGTCATATCTATAATGCTTAATAGCTTTATCAATTAGTTTTTGCATTATGATTTGCACTTTAATTTAATGGAACGTTCATCTATATTAATTTGAAGGAGTTTATTATTTAATTTCCCCTTACTTTTCGCATCTCGTATGGTTCTCATCAAGTTATCTTGATATTTGGGCTTATTTGCCCACCTACCATTTGTATTTCCAGAGATTTTACGAATATTATTATCTGTCCATCCAGACATATTGCTTTTACTTCTCCAGTTACTTTTGCTCGTTTTTACTTCAATGACATTAATGTTGCCATCAGAAGTTTTAGTTATTAAATCGAAACCGTGACCAGAAGCATTTTGGACAGAACCTAAAACTTGATGTCCATTTTTAGATAAATATTTTGACGCAACTTTTTCTCCCCAATCACCCATTTTTACCCCGTCAACCATTTGGGTTACTAAACCTAAAGGGTCAACCCAACTATTACTATCACTTACATACGCATAAAAGTTTGGTTCTCCACTTGCCAACCTAATTGGGTCTTGGCTTATGTACGTACCACTTTCTGGTGAGTAATACCTAAACCTGTTGTAACACAGCTCTAGGTCATCATCAAAATATTGGCCTTGGTATCTAAAGGGTATGAACGTTTTATCTCCCGTAAATTTAATTGCTTTTCCGTAAATATCCAACTCGCACGCCCATACTTTTTCACCTTCTTTGTTATAGGCTTCTATAGGTGTTCCTAAATGGTCACTAACTATAGAAAAATGCTCGCCATTAACCAATTTTGCTGTGGGTACAAAACTCCCCTCATTAAATACCCATGTGGTAGCATTGTTAAACGGTTCTGGGTTATTGTATGTTAATACACCTGTGCTGTTTACTACTAGTTGTGGGCGGTCTTTATGGTTGTACGTCCACTCATGCAGGGGTACGTTGCCATCCCATAAAAAACGTGTTATATTATCTCTGTTTTTTACTAGAGGGTTTATTTTAGCGGTACGCCTGCCCAAGGCATCGTACTCAAAAGTAGTAAGTAGGCCCTCATTATTACTTACTTTTTGTAAACTGCCATTGGCGTTCCAAACATATTCCCAAGTAAGTAGGTGACTGTTACCATCATCTATTAAATTAAAGCCTTTAGCTTGTTTATTTTTTGCTATTTTTTTTATGAGGTTGCCTTCGGCATCATACGTATAGTTCCACTCTGGGTCTGCTAGTAATTTACCTCCTTTATCATAAGTATACCCACTGCGGTCTGCTGTTTTGTATAGATTTCCTATGCGGTCTGGTACTTTATAAATGGTTTCTGTTTGTTGGTAATTTGCTTGTGCTAAATTACCTAGTGCATCATAATTAAATGTAGTGGTTTTTCCGTTTACAATTAACTGCTCTAATTGGTTGCTTGGGTTCCAACTGTATTGGCGTTTGCTAGGTTCGTAATTTTGGCTGTGTACGTGTAATTCTTTTATTCTGCCAGCCTGGTCATAGTTTGTCTTTTGTGTTACGCCACCGCTAAGCAAACGCTCTACTTCCCAGCCCATACTATTGTACTCAAAAGCAGCTTGCCATGGTGTTGCTTTGTCTTGTGCTGCATAGCTATTGGTAAGCTCTCCTAGTGGGTTGTATTGGTTGTTTAGTTGCGCACCTAAGCTACTTTGCATTTGGGTACGTTGCCCAAAGTTATTATAGGTATTGGTAATTAGGTGTCCGTTTTGGCTTTCTTGTAATACATTGCCAACCTTATCTAATTGCAAGCGTACTTGGTTATCTTGGTTTTCTGCTAGTATTAAGTTGCCATCTTTATCATAGCTAAACAACTCATACGTGCCGTTATTATAATGTACCGTAGTTAATTGGCCTAAAGCATTGTAATTGTAATTTGTAGTATGTAAGGGGCTAATGGTAGTTGTTACTTGGCCATTTGCGTCTCTACGGTATTTACGGCTAAGCCCATCAAAACCCCATTCGCCTATAATATTACCATTGCCGTCTCGGCTAAAACGGTACAACTCACCAGCCTCATTACGTATGCTTTTAAGTTGCTCTTCTGTGTCATAATAAAAAGTAACACTTTTACCATTTTCGGTACGCTTTTTTAAATGCCCTAGGCCCCAGTAGCTAAATTTTACGTTGCGTTTATGGTCTTTGGCAGTAAGTACACTACCAGCGGTGTTATACGTAAATTGGTGCACATTACCGGTAGGTTCTATTAGTTTTAAAACATTACCAACCTTGTCATAATCATACGTTGTTGTAGCCCCGTTTGCAGCAACTGTTTTTTGCACGCGCCCAAGACTATCATACGTCATATGAGTAGCAGTGCCGTTTGGCAAGTGTATGGTAGTTAAATTATGACTTTTATCCCATTCTAAAGTAGTGGTATTTTTGTTTAGATCTGTTATTTGGTATAGTTTACCTTTTTTGTAGTCTAGTTCTACAGTGCTGCCGTTAGGGTAATCTATTTGTGTTACCAGCCCAAGATTGTTAAAGGTTCTTCTTAGGCTATTTCCTTGGTAGCTGGTATGGCTTACGAGCAAGTCTTGCTCATTGTAACCAAAACGTTCGGTATTGTCAAAAGCATTGGTAATGGCTATTAAATTACCTCTTTGGTCATAATTAAACTTGGTGCTATTGCCCATAGGATCTATGGTGAGTACTTTTTCTTCGTTTTCGTTATAGCGGTTTATGGTTACCCCGCCCATTGGGTCGGTTATTTTGGTTATGAGTAAACGGTCATCATACTCATAAACTGTAGTGTTGCCTAAAGAGTTGGTTACAATAGTTTTTCCTACTTTATAATCTAAATGGTATTCTAAAAGCCCTTCATCTCCCCAAGCGTGTATACATTTTGCATTTTCTCCTTTACCTTGGTATTCCCAATAAAAATTACCGCCTAACTGGTTGGTTAAATGAGATAATAAGCCATCTTTATAACGGAATGTTTTTTCTGCACTATTAACATCTATAACTTTATGTAGTAAGCCTTCTGAATTGTACTTGTAATTGTGGTTCCATACAAAGCCTTCCTTTGTTTCTAGTTCTATTGTGGTTAAAAGGTTAATATATTCTGGGTTGTTGTAACTAAATTTTAAAACACGTCCTGCGGTATCAGTCACAGAATCTATATTGTTATTAGCATTGTATTTTACACTAATTTTATCTCCAATAGTATTTTTAATAAACGCTAGTTTACGGTTGCTGCCAAAGTGGTATTGTAGTTTATATTCGTCCTCTAAAACATACCCATTTTTAGTTTTACTCCATGTAAATTTTTCTATTGGGTGATACATAGTATCATGATCAGCTAAGGCAGGAAATGTAATGAAACGGCCATCTTCAATTCTTACAACAATATCTCCTTCTGGGTTTACATCACTATGGTAAACATCATAATTATGGTGCCACATTTTACCTAATGCGGATGTTGCTTGTATGTCACTATAGTAACGACGTGTAAATACAAAAGGGATCGCGCCAGGGAAACTAAATTCTTCATTTTCTGAAACTACACGTCCGGCAACAACATCTACAGGTTCTCCTACACATTTTGTTTTTGAAGATTTCTTTACTTCAACTTTTTTTACAGCCTTTTCTACATCGACTTTTTTTGCAGCTTTTTCTACATCAACTTTTTTTATAGCTTTTTCTACATCAACTTTTTTAATTGCTTTTTTTCCTCTTTTTAATAATTTCCCAAAACCTTTAAGTCCTAAATTTATCGCAAGGGCAAATAAATCTATAGTAGGAGGTCCACCAACTAAAACAGCCATACCTGCAGGAATAACAGTTATCATACTATCTGTGGGAGCCATTAATGTTAGCTTAGGTTTGCTTGCTTTTTTAGCTCTAAAAGGTGCAGGTATACCAACAACATTACAAGATAGTGCAGGTAAATATTGATAGGAGAAAGGGGCAGAATCTGCCATAACGGTACTACTACCCATAAACATTTCGCCTTGTGCCATAGGAGCAACTATTGGAGCAGGCCCGTGTGCTAAAACACCTGGTAAGTGTTGTATAGATACACCAGCATTTGCAACCCATCTGTTATTTATTTTAACACTAGGCCTCATCATAGTTACAATAGCTCTAGCTACAGAACTTACAGTAATGGGTTGGGGTAGTTGCTCTTCGCCTTCAGCAACCTCTTCTTGTTCTTTTTCAGTGGGTGTTGGCAAAACAGAATTAATGGCAGCAAAAACTGCGGCTATCATATCATACACCATAAAAACATTAGGAACAGCGCACATAGGAGATGGTGGTACAACCGTAGAATGAAAATCTACACCTATGCCCATGTCAGAGAATTTACCAGCAGGTTGTCCTGGTATACTAGGCATTATTGCAGCTGCTAGGTCTTTCTGTAAACTATCTAACTGTGTTTTTTTTTCAGAAAATAATTCTCCAAAACTTTTTCCTGGACTTTTTTTTCCAACATCAGCCACTACATCATGTGCTAAACCTCCTACTGTTTTTGCCATTGCTTTATTTTTTAATTAGTTTGTAATGGAAATTAATTCTTGCTCTTTTGGTAGAGGAGCATAATGTTGGTTTAGGTTTTCTTCAGCAGAAATTAGTTTTTTCCAATTTTTACCCAACCAAAGCTCCAGGTGTTCTTCTACAATAGGCCTTTTTTCATTTTCACCCAATATGTATTCTAAAATGTTATATGCTAAATTAGCTACATATAAAAACGTAGAGTTTTGGCGCGTTTGTAAGTCTAAATAGCAACCGCCATTTAGTGCTAATAGCGCATACTCAAAAGCATCTTCATATTTTTTCTTTTTCATTTGTATGGTAGCACATATTCTGTACGCTTCCATAATATAAAAATAGTCTAAATTTTTACTTGCCTTTTGCGCTATTTCTTCATAAACCTCAAAAGCATCTTCTTCTTCACTAAGGCTTAACAGAAAAGCAGCCTTAAATAGCATACTAGACCTCCATAATGGATAGTATTGTGAAGATGTTTTTATTGTGTCTGTTAATACAATAGCTTTTTCTATATGTTTAAGTCCTTTTTTAGGTTCTTTAATTGTGTTGTATGCGTGTGATACAATTAAATAACTAGATACTAGTACTGAGGGTTCTCCTAATTGTTTAGCTTCTGTAAAAAGACGATCTATTAACGGAAGCATTTTTTTCTCCTTAGGTAAAGCTTCCATTAATTCTAATACAGTTAGTTTGTATTTAGCATCTGGACTATGAGGTTGGCTACCTTTAACCTCTTTTTTCATTTCATTCTTCATAGCCGCAAGCATATTTAACTGCGGGTGAATTTCATAAACTTTTGATCGTGTTTTTCTTTTAAAAGATTTTAAATGTCTTTCTTTAGCAATATCTATAGCCACAAATCTAATAGCATTAGGGATATCTTTTTTTAGCATATCATGCATCCAATCTCCAAAGCCTTGTTGGTGCATTCCTAAACCAAACTGAATAATTAAAGATGGGTCTATGCCAATTAGCGCTTTTTTAAAGCGTTCTATCTCTAAAAGAAGGTTAGAAAATGTAGGTGCAAGTTTTGTATTTGGAACAAAAGGCGTTTTAAGATAGTTATCTTTAATTAAAGCCTTATGCATATCGTATTTAGGGTCATTATCTAGATTAAACCAATCTGTAAATTCTGACCATAAATGTTTTTCATATTCTTCATCTTCTGTGTAAACTGAATTAAATTTAAGTATAACCTCTTCTGTTTCTCCTAGCGCAGAACCTTCTATGTCTAAAAAATGACTTATAATTTCAATATCTGAATATTCAGCTACCCAAACGGCTAGTTTCCATTCTTTATGCGTCAGAGCTTCTTTCCAGTACTCTTGTACCTTATAGTATTGGTGTGCTATAGATTTGTTCTCGCTCATGCTTAAGAATTTATTTTTACCATAGAGCCAGTAATGTTGGTGTCCCCAGTAGAGTTGGTTTTAATTGCAGCGCCAAAAACATTGGTTTCTTCACCGCCATCTATAGTTGCATTTTTGGAACTTAGTAATGACAAGCTTTTTGTACCCGTAATACCTACTGTTGGTGCATCTACAACGATATTTTCTTTTCCGCCAATTTTAACATTTGTCCCGTCTAGTTCTATTTCTGTTCCTTTTAAGAAAATATTAGTAGCATCTAACGTAATTGTTTTAGGAGCAGAAATAGTAATAGTTTCATCTCCGTTTAGTGTAATGCTACTACCACTTGGATCAGAAATAGTTATTTTTCCTTGGTTTTCATCATCATTAAAAGTTATGGTATTTCCACTTCTTGTAGTTATACTTTTACTTTTGTTTTGTTCTAAACCTCCGGCTCCTGTTTGCCCGTTAAACAGGCTACCTAGTACAAAAGGTCTGTTAGGGTCGTTGTATCTAAAACCAAGTAAAACCTGGTCACCTTCTTCTGGTATAAACACAAAACCTCTGTTGGTAGCTACGTTACTGCTGCTACCTGCATCAGGCGTCATAACACGTATCCATGCCGTTTTCATTTCTCCGGTCTGCCAGTTCATTTTTACTTGTACTCTTCCTTTGTTTTTAGGGTCTTGGTTGCTTAGTACCGTTGCCATTTGTGTTTGCGCAACTGGCAATGTTACTTTAGGTTCAGGTAGGCTTTTAATATCTACAGGTAACGCCACAAAACTATTGGTGTAATAGTTAGCTTCTTTAGCGTAGTGTGTAATTTCTGTAATAATATATTTACCGTGCTTTTTAGTGGCATAACTAGC
>NZ_JBDVAA010000050.1:0-3736 GCF_039943695.1 Cellulophaga sp.
AACAAGAGTTGTTATAGGCGGTAGCCACGGAAAAACAACAATTACATCTATGATTTTGCACGTGCTTAATTACCACGGCAGAGAAGTAGATTATATGGTTGGTGCACAATTAGATGGTTTTGATAGAATGGTGCATTTAACAGAAGAAAACGACTTTATTATTTTAGAGGGCGATGAGTATTTGTCTTCTCCTATAGACAGGCGACCAAAGTTTCATTTGTACAAGCCTAATATTGCTTTGTTAAGCGGAATTGCGTGGGACCATATTAACGTTTTTCCAACGTTTGAAAACTATGTGGAGCAATTTAAAATATTTGTAGATAGTATTGTTAAAGGAGGAAGCATAACTTACAATGAAGAAGATGCAGAAGTAGTTAAAGTTGTAGAAGCATCTGAAAACCCAATACGTAAGTTAGGATACTCAACTCCAGAATATACTATTGAAGATGGCGAAACCTTGTTAGAAACCCCAGAAGGTCCTATGCCAATAGAAGTTTTTGGTAAACACAACCTAAGTAATTTAGCAGGTGCAAAATGGATTTGCCAAAACATAGGAATAGACGAAGACGATTTTTACGAGGCAATAGCTACTTTTAAAGGAGCTTCTAAAAGGCTAGAGAAAATTGCAGAGAGTAAAACGTGTGTTGCTTATAAAGATTTTGCGCACTCACCAAGTAAAGTGGCAGCCACTACAAAAGCAGTTAAAGAACAATATGCAAACAGAAAATTAATAGCTTTTTTAGAGCTACATACATACAGTAGTTTTAATCCTGAATTTTTAAAAGAGTACAAAGGTGCTTTAGATGCTGCAGATGTAGCAGTAGTTTTTTATATTCCAGAATCTGTAGCTATAAAAAAATTAGATCCTGTTAGTCCACAACAAATTAAAGATGCTTTTAAAAGAGATGATTTGCAAATTTTAACTAATGCAGCAGCTTTTAAAGACCTTGTAAATAAACAAGATTACAACAACTCTGTTGTTTTGTTTATGAGTTCTGGTAATTATGGTGGTTTAGATTTAAACGATTTTAAAACACTTATAAAACAGTAATTTTTTCTTTTTTAAGTAAATACATCATAAAGTTTAGATATTTTCGTTAAAAGAATATCTAAACTTACTTATGTATATTTCTCCTGTTGACCTTTTAGGACTTTCTCTGGACGAACTTATGAACTTGGATAGCCGAGGAATTATAAGACTAGAAAAGACATTAAAAATACAAAGATTGCGTTCTGGCGCTAATGCCTACAACCCAGAGCAGGTAAGTAGCATAGTAAAACAACTCTCTAGCGAAGAAGAGAAAAAGTCTGTCTACTTTGTAGAAAAACACAGTTATTTAAAACAGTTTATTACCACAGGTAAAGATAGTGGTGAAAAAACATTTATTATAGATGCTGCTTTATTAGCAGATACACCAAATATAAAAGAGTTTCTAGAGCCTTATTTTGAAGCTTATTTTATGAAAATGGTAAAAACGGACTTTACTGCAAAAAAGTACGATACCATTATTAAGGCTATGCAACGTAAGGAGCTTTTTACAGATAATCTTTTATCTACATATTACCGTTATATAAAATCACAAGCAGATATTATTACTGAAAAAATTAAAGTATCGTCTAATGGAGATTTAATGAGTAGGTGCCCAGAGATTGCTTATAAAAGCTATATTTATTTGCTTAATACAGTTTCTTTAGGGGTAATTTCTCAATCTAAAATGGACTATGTAAGTGCTATGATAGATTATTACAATATAACAAAGAATACTTATTCTGAGTTTCCTAAGGTACAAAGAGCTTTTCGTAATTTTAAGTTAATAGAAGTTACTAGTCAAGAAATAAAAGATTTTTATGCGAAAGCAGCAAACCAAGTAGGGAGTCTTCATCAAGGAGGACAAAGCCAGCAAAGGCCTAATAGTAGACAAACAGATAAAAGTTCTGGTTCGTCTTTTTCAGGCTTAAAAGCAATTGGAATTGTTATTGGGATTATGATATTTTTAGTAAGAGTAGGGCGTATATTTACATCGTCTTCATCATCATCAAATTACTCTACATACAGTTCTCCTAGTTATAAAATTCCTACGTTAGAGTTTTCTTATGAGGATGATAAAACAGCATTTTATTCAGACTTAATACACAAAGCAGAAAATGATAGTTTAGATATAAATAATAAAATAATTATAAAATCTGGAACTACACCATACACAGCTTCTTTTAAAAGTAATGAAGGGCTAAGATCTGGCGACTTTATAAAAGTGTTAAACAAAAGAACTAGACCTTTTATTCTTTTTGAGCATTTTAACGTTATAAATTCAGACTACGCAGCTTATACAAGACCTAACGATTCTTTTAAAATAATGAATAAAAACTATTTAGAAGAATTGGTTTTTTATATGGGTGATGATTTTGTGGGTAGCGAAAGTTTAAAACGAGAAACCTATGGATCTTCTACAAAATTAAGTGCTAGTAAAAAGTACTTTAAAAGTGTAAATGAAAAAGAACTAAGTTTTTTAAAAAATAAATACGTTATAGATAGTTTAGGAGCAGACCCCAATATTGTTGTCTATGATAATGATATTGTTTTTACAGATGTGTTTTACCATTTAGAGCCTCATAAAATTTTACCTCCAGAGGTAGAAGAAGTTGAGGAGGTTGAAGAAACTATAATTATGGATAGCGAGCCACATAGATATTATGAAGAGCCAAGTGAAAGTGTTTTAAGAGAAAATAAAACGCCATTTTTTGCAAACTTATTTAAAGGAGAAGATGTTAGTACTGTAAAATGGAGGTTAAAGAATTTAAAAACAGGGGCAAACCCTTTTCCTAGAATATTTAAGAGTATTAAAAGTAATTCTATTACCGGTTATGAGGTTGTGGTTAATAATACTAGTGCAGAAGACGTAATCCTTTTTGGTGTAAACACAGAGCTAAGTAGAGATCAGGCTACATATATAAAAAAGAATACTTCTGTAACGTTAAACTTGCATGATGAAGATGATACCTTATATATTTATATGGGATCTTACTTTTATCAGCATAAAGATGTAGATACAAATTCTACTATAAATTCTCCTAACGGATTTTTTAAGAACTCGTCTAAAATAGGTAAAGACTTATCTAAGAAAAGCTTTACCATAACATATTTAGGTGTAAAACCAGAAATAAATATTACCCCTTTAGGAGTAACCTTAGTGGATATTGAGTATGATGAAAATAAGAGTTAATAAAACTATTAAATACTAAAAAAGAACGGCTGAATTTAATTCAGCCGTTCTTTTTTTATAATACAGTTAACTTAATTTTAGCTTAAACCAGTTTTGTCTTGGTTGCCAAAAGATGTTTTTGGTTTATCATCTGGTAACATATTAGCAAGCTGGTATACAACTTGTTTTACCACTTTGTATTGTCTGTTTTCTAGAGCCTTATCACCTTCTGCAATTAACATATCTGCCTTGTTCTGGTCTGGATAATGATCTATAGATTTGTAATGAAAAAACGGACCTATAAAGTTAGAGTCATCAGCGGTAAAAAGTGCATTTCTAATAGCATCTAATTCTTTAATTTTAGAACGTATTATGTATTTATTACCAGAGTTTATAAATGTTTTTTCATTAGCAATTACTTTATTTAATTCTGCGGTGTAATACTCACTATTAGTCTCAGATAAATATTGTTTAACAGCTAAAACAGAAGTTCTGTATTCTTCAATATCATTATCTAGTTCTTTGTGCCTAGTAAG
>NZ_JBDVAA010000051.1:0-5081 GCF_039943695.1 Cellulophaga sp.
AACAACTCTAACAAAGCCTATACAATTACAGCCATTATTAGTTGTTTGTTGGGTATAGCTATGGGACAATTTAATGTAGACCATATAATTGTGGTTGCCATACCTGCCTTAATGTTTATTTACCCTATTACAATAATTTTAATAGTACTTAATGTATTACCAGATAAATATACAGAACCTAAGGTCTTTAGAGCAGTTGTATTTACTACTATTTTATTTAGTGTGCCAGACTTTTTAAACAGTATTGGCATTACAAGTGTTGCTAATTTTACAGCTGCATACCTACCATTAAGCAAATATAGCCTTGCCTGGGTTTTACCAGCTGTTATTGCATTAATTGTTGGAAATTTAACTAACAAAAAAACCACAACGGTATAATTTTTGAATTTTATTAAATATTGATAGACATCTGGTTACCATACCATTTGTTTTTTTAATAATTTTACAAACGTATGAAGAGTATTTGCAACTATTTTTTAAGAACTACCACCTTACTTACTTTTTTAGTGGTAAGTTTTAGCTATGCACAAGAAATAGAAAACAGTGCAGATGTTTTTTTAGAAGACTACTCAGACAATTTTCAGGAAGCTTTTTTTGAAGGATTAAAGCAAAAAGGAATAGAAAATTATGACCGTGCCGTTAATAGCTTTTTAACCTGCCAAAAATTAGAACCTAAAAATGCCGCTGTAGCTAATGAACTAGCCAAGGCATACATACAAGGCAAACAATATAGCTTAGCACAAGAACAGGCAGAGTTGGCTCTTAAAGTAAACCCAGACAACATGTGGTATTTACAGAGCTTGTATACCTCTTTAAAAAAGCAATATAAAAACCTAAGCCACTTAAAACAAATAGTGCCTTATGACAACGAAAAATTAAAAGAGAATTTAGCACACATTTTATATTTAGAGCGTAATTACAACGAGGCAAAAAATGTACTTACCGAGGTAAAAGATAGTCCGTTTAAAACCGATTTAAGTACAAAGGTGCAAGCTGCAATAGACCAAAGAGGAGCTAGTAGCAGTAGTTTTACTTTTACAAGCACCACAACAACCAGCAACACAACAAAAAACACTACTGCTAAGCAAACAACTAACAGCAATAGTAACTCTGCTTTTAATTATAAAAGCAGGCTAAAATTTACCTTAAAGCAAAAAAACTTTGTTTTTTTAGAAACAACGGCAAAAGAAGCCTTAGAAGCTTACCCTTCACAACCTTACTTTTACTATGCTTTAGGAGCAGCATATAATGGCAGAAAAAAACACAGAGCAGCTATAGATACTTTAAAAACAGGTTTAGACTATGTGTTAGATGATATTAGACTTGCAGATGATTTTTATAGAGAAATTGCAGCAGCATATACAGCAATGGGTAATCCTGCTAAAGCAAATATGTACTTAATTAAAGTAAAATTTAAAAAATAAAAAATGATTAAAAATCTTCAAATAACACCAAAATTAGGACTTGCATTTGTTATTGCGGTGTTTTTTGTATCGTGTAAATCTAAAAAAGTTATTGCAGATGGTACATCAACCTTAAAAAAACTAAACACAAAAACTATAGTTAAAAACCACTATGCAAATGCCTTAGATTTTAAAACTCTACGTGGTAGGTTAAAAATAGATTATACAGACGGTGAAGATGAACAAGGGTACACAGTTAGTTTTAGAATGGAAAAAGACAAAGCTATATGGATTAGTGCCACACTTGGCGTAGTAAAAGCATATATTACACCAACAAGAGTTAGCTTTTACAACAGGCTACAAAACGAGTATTTTGATGGCGATTTTACCTATTTAAGTAATTTATTAGGCACAGAGTTGGATTATGAAAAAGTACAAAACTTATTATTAGGACAAGCTTTGTTTGATTTACGAAAAGAAAAGTACAACACAGTAGAGTTAAATAACAAATACCAATTAGCTCCTAAAAAAGCAAACGAGCTTTTTAAAACACTTTTACAAATAGAGCCTACAAATTATAAAATTGCTGGTATGCAATTAACCCAGCCAGAAAAAAACAGAGTATTAGATGTGCAGTACAAAAACTACCAAGTAGTAGATAAAAAATTAGTACCTAACATTATAGACATACATGTAAAAGACAAAAAAAAGACAGACATTATTGCTTTAACTTTTAAGAATATAGAGCTAAACAAAAAGTTTAGTTTTCCTTATAAAATACCAAATGGTTTTAAAGAAATTGTTTTAGAATAATTAAAAATATAGAATGCGCCAATTTAAGCTAATTACATTACTTTTAGTAGTACTATCTACCAGTTTTTTGTTTGCACAAACAAACGAGCAAAAAGCGTTAGAAAAAAAGCGTGCGCAATTACAAAAAGACATTAGGGCTATAAACAGACTTTTATTTGCCGAAACAAAGCAAAAAGGTAATGTACTAGACCAAATGGAGAGTTTAGAACAAAAAATAAATGCCCAACAGCAATTGGTTAGAATAACCAACCAACAAAGCAACTTGTTAAACCGACAAATAAATGCCAATGTTCGTAATATTGGTACGCTAAAAAAAGATTTATTGACTTTAAAAGATGATTATGCGCAGATGATACAAAAATCGTATCAGAATAAATCTAGGCAAAGTAGGTTATTATTTTTACTGTCTTCTGAAAATTTTTTACAAGCGTACAAACGCCTTCAATACATAAAACAATACACCAATTACAGGCAAGAGCAAGGCTTAGCTATTGTTGCCAAAACAGACACCTTAAAACTAAAAAACCAAGTTTTAATAGACCAACGTAAATTAAAAGAACAATTACTTAAAGAAAACGTTGCCACAAGAAAAGAACTAGAGAAAGAAAAAAAGGCTAAAGACATACTCTTAAGCACTATAAAAAAGAACGAAAGCAAATACACTGCCAGTATTAATAAAAAGAAATCTGAGGCTCGTAAAATAGATCAGCAAATAGAAAAACTAATACGTTCTGCCATTGTAGCTACCAACAAAAAAACTACAGGCAAAACCACAACAAAAACCAGTAGCACTAGATTTGTTTTAACACCAGAGGCTAAAATTGTTGCCAACAACTTTACCGCTAACAAGGGCAAGCTAATTTGGCCTGTAGCAAAAGGTTTTAAAAGTAAAGGCTTTGGCGTATATAAAGATGCTGTGTACCCAGGAATTAAACACCAAAACAACGGTGTAATTATAGCTACAGACAAAGGCTCTAAAGCACGTTCTATTTTTGAAGGTGAGGTAATAGCAGTACTTGCTGTACCCGGCGGAAACAAGGGTGTGCAAATAAAACACGGTAATTACATAACTACATACTACAACCTATCTGCAACCTATGTAGAAAAAGGAGATAAAGTAACTGCCAAGCAAGAAATAGGAGAAGTTGCAACCAATAAGTTTAGCGGCCAAACATTACTAAAGTTTTATTTATACAAAAACGTTAGCAAGTTAAACCCAGAAGAATGGATTTACCAATTATAGTATTCTAGTTTTTATTTGTTTAACTTGATAAAAAAACTAACATTAAAATTATTTTACAATTTTAATATTCCAAGGACTATACGCTAATTTACTCATATACTCTTGCTTGTGCACAATAAGCATTTTATCTACTCCGTTTTCTTTAATAGGAAGGTATCCAAACTCATAACAAAAAAAATAGGCTCCTGTTTTAAACGGATACATATGCGTAAACAAGTCTATACGGTACCCTAATTTTAGCAATACCTCTTTTTTAACTGTGCTTTTTCCGCTTGGACAAAAATGAGCTAGCAGACTTCGGTTTTTTCTTAAGGCACTATTTATCTTCTGTATACCTATTTCATGTACTGGCCTGTTTGTATTGTGGTAAGTACTTCTGCATTCTGTATCACAAAATTTTTTATCAGACCTACCCACAAGCTCTTTATTACAAGACAAACAAAATTTCATTTTCATAATTCGTATTATTAGACGTTTATACACGTATATAAACGATTAAATATAAGCCTTTTAACTCTGTTTTATTCATTTTTACACAATGAAACCTAATACAATAGTTACCAAATTACAGGAAACCGAAGAAACAAAACCAGATTATGCATTGGCTATATCCTTGATGCATGAAAAATTACTACTTAAAAACTATAGTAAAAACACCACTAAGACTTACATACATATGTTTAAGCAGTTTTTAAGGCATACTTACCCAATGCCTTTATACAAAGTAAGCACTGCACACATAACACATTACCACAAAGAGCTTATTACCAAGCAAAATATTTCTGCGTCATACCAAAACCAAAGTATTAATGCTATAAAATTTTATATTGAAAAAGTACTAAACTTACCAAAAGTACAGTACGATTTTTGTAGACCCCGAAAAGGTAAAAAATTACCTAAAGTATTATCATTAAATGAAGTTGATAGCCTACTTAAATGCACTTACAATATAAAACATAAAACTATTTTTATGATTATATATAGTTGTGGCTTACGCATATCTGAATGTTTAAACTTAAAAATTGAAGATATAGACTCTAAAAATATGCGGGTATGGATAAGAAATGCAAAAGGTAATAAAGATAGAATTACATTATTATCTCCCACTATGCTACTACAACTAAGGGCGTACTACAAGCTATATAAGCCTAAAGATTGGTTATTTGAAGGCGTAGAAGGCAAACAATATAGTGCATCTAGCATTAGGCAAGTTTTTAACAGATCTAAAAGAAAAGCAAACATAAATATACCCGCAACTGTACATACTTTAAGACATTCTTTTGCAACACATTTACTAGATGCAGGTACTAATTTAAGATTTATACAGCAATTACTTGGCCATAACAGCTCTAAAACTACAGAAATTTACACGCACGTAAGTACAACAAATCTTATAAATATTACAAGTCCTTTAGAAATGTTACCTAAATAATATTATATTTGAAAGAGAAATAAACGCAATAAACTGCGTTTACTAACAAGTTATAGCCAAGCAAAAAACAATGATACACAGTAAATTATCACCATATATTGAAATTGAAAATAATAAGATTTCAATAATAAATGCTGCAAGAAAGACAATTCAATTCTTTAAAAAAATTGCTCAAACAGAATCTAATTTC
>NZ_JBDVAA010000052.1:0-2422 GCF_039943695.1 Cellulophaga sp.
AATCAAGTCAATCATTATATTTCTTCTTGTTACCACCTTTAAGTTAATTAAACATATAATTTATTAAATTAAAAATCTACAATTAAATTTTATCAACTTATTGTAGGCCTTCTTGTTAAAGCAATTAAGAATGTGTCTTAATTAGTTTATTTGAGGTCTTGTAACAATATAAAGAACGCAACTTTATAGAAATTTACTAAACACTTAACCATTAAAAATGATATTACTAGTAAACAACACTTAAAATTAATAAAAAATAATTAATAAACCTATAATTTTAACATATTCTATTTATTTTAAAATTTAACTGTGTATTTGGTAATTGTGTTAACAAAAAAAGTCTACCGTTAGGTAGACTTTTTATTGTTGTATTAGAAGTTATATTATTTACGAACTTCTTTAATTCTTGCTTTCTTACCAGTAAGACCTCTAAAGTAGAAGATACGAGCTCTACGTACTTTACCTTTCTTATTGATTTCAATTTTTTGTAGTGCAGGTAAATTAACAGGGAAAATACGCTCAACACCAACAGTACCAGACATTTTACGAATAGTAAAAGTTTCTGTAGCACCGCTACCTCTTCTTTGGATAACTACACCTCTAAAGAACTGAGTACGAGTTTTTTCACCTTCCTTAATTTCGTAGTATACAGTAATTGTATCACCAGCAGAGAATTTTGGAAAATCTTTTTTTGGAACAAATTCGTCTTCAACAAATTTAATTAATGCTTCCATCTTGTGTTTTTTTATATAAGTTTATTAAAATCAACAGTTCACGTGTTTCGCCAGAGGTTAATTTTAAATCGAGTGCAAAAATACATTATTAATTACATATAGCAAGTTTTGAATTGTATTTTTTGCTTTAAAATAGTTATTATGACTCTTTTTTTAATTTGCTAACGGCTATAATAAAGCCTATGACAAAAATAATAGAGAAGAAACAACTTAATACATTAACACTATAGTTAGCTAGCATTAGTTGCTCCATGTCTAAATTAAGTGCGCTTGTTAGTGCTGTTATTATTGGGTATGCTATTGTACACAAAAAGCTTACAATGCTACCAATAATCATAAAAACACCAGCTATATCCTTCTTTTTGGTGGTGTAAATTATAGCTCCAATAGTTGTTGTTATGGCTATTAGGGCGTAAAATATTGAAGTTATTCCGTATAATATTTCAAAATTATCAATCATTGTCTAGTAAATCTGGTCTTAATTGTTTGGTTCTTTCATAGGCTTGGTCTTCTCTCCATTTTTCTATTTTAGGAAAGTTACCATTAAGTAATACTTCTGGTACTTTTAACCCTTTGTATTCGGCAGGTCTTGTGTAAACTGGTGGGGCTAATAAATTATCCTGAAAAGTGTCTGTTAAAGCAGATGTTTCATTATTTAATACACCAGGAATTAACCTTATAATGGTATCGCATAAAACTGCAGCACCAAGTTCTCCTCCAGATAATACGTAATCTCCAATAGATATTTCTTTAGTAATTAAGGTATCTCTTACTCTTTGGTCTACACCTTTATAATGTCCGCAAAGAATAATTATATTTTCTGATAAGGATAGTGTGTTGGCCATTTTTTGGTTTAAAGTACTACCGTCTGGAGTCATATAAATAACATCATCATAAGTACGCTCTGCTTTTAGCTTGCTTATGCATTTGTCTATAGGTTCTATCATCATAACCATACCGGCACCACCACCAAATTGGTAATCATCTATTTGGTTGTAGCTTTTGTCTGTGTAATCTCTTAAGTTATGAAAATGAACTTCTACAAGTCCTTTTTCTATAGATCTTTTTAAAATTGATGCCTCAAACGGACTTTTTAATAACTCTGGTAAAACCGTAATAATATCTATTCTCATACTAAATTATTGGTAGCAAATATACAATTTAGATTTTGCTATTTGGCTGTCCAAAAGTAGTGAAAAGAGTTTGTGTCTTTTTTCCAGTTTAATTTTTCATATAATTTTTGTGCAGGGTTGTCTGTTGCAGTCTCTAGAGCAACTCCCTTATACTTATTTTCTAAACAAAACTCTTGTGCTTTTTGGAGTAGGGCAGCACCAATATTTTTAGATCTGTAATTTGCATCCACAAATAAATCGTTTAATATAAATATAGGTAGTAGAGATACTGATGAGTATGAGGTATAGAGTTGGGTAAAGCCAACGGCTTCATCACCTTTAAAAGCAATAAAAATATGAGATTGTCCTTTGGTTAATCTTTCTTTTAAAAAATTAATTGCAGCCTCTAAATTAGATTCTTGCTTGTAAAATATTCTGTAATTATTAAATAGAGGAGCTATTAAAGCTATGTGTTCTAGTGTTGCTTTTTTTACTGTTACCATAGTTTTTAAAATAAAAAAGCTCCTTATAAAGGAGCTTAGTATAAATTATTTTTTTTGCTTATTGAGTTCGTCC
>NZ_JBDVAA010000053.1:0-3165 GCF_039943695.1 Cellulophaga sp.
TATCAAGGAGATAAATTACAATCTAAAGAATTAAATATTAAATTTTAATTCTAAAGTTCGTATTTATCTTTCCATCTATTTTTTAAGAATTCTTTAATAGTTCTTTCTCTGTTATTATTTCCGGGAATATAAAAAGATGAGCCAGATAATTCATCTGGTAAAAACTCTGCTGCTACAAAGTTATTTTCATAATTGTGAGCATATTGGTAGTCTTTACCGTATCCAATATCTTTCATAAGCTTAGTAGGAGCATTACGTAAAGCAAGCGGTACAGATAAATCTCCAGTTTGTTTAACAACTTGTTGTGCTTTGCCTATAGCGGCATAGCTAGCATTGCTTTTTGCAGACGTAGCTAGGTAAATTGCACATTGACTTAGAATTATTCTTGCCTCTGGGTAGCCAATAGTGCTAACAGCTTGGAAAGTAGTATTTGCCATTACTAAAGCAGTTGGGTTGGCATTGCCTATATCTTCAGATGCAGCAATAAGCATTCTACGAGCAATAAATTTTACATCCTCACCACCTTCAATCATACGTGCCAACCAATACACAGCACCATTTGGGTCACTACCACGAATAGATTTTATAAAAGCAGATACAATATCATAGTGCTGCTCACCTGTTTTGTCGTATAAAACAGTATTTTTTTGCACTTTACTAAGTACTAATTCATCAGTAATTATAACATCTTCTGTGTTTTCAGAGTTTATAACTAGTTCAAAAATATTTAATAATTTTCTGCCATCTCCACCAGATAGTCTAAGTAGAGCCTCGGTTTCTTTTAGCTCTATGTTTTTCTTTTGTAGCTGAGTGTCTTGTCTTACTGCTCGCTCTAACAAAGCAACTAAATCGTGCTTATCAAAAGGTTTTAAAATATAAACTTGGCATCTACTTAAAAGGGCAGGAATTACCTCAAAACTAGGATTCTCTGTAGTGGCTCCAATTAATGTAACCCAACCTTTCTCTACAGCAGCTAGTAATGAATCTTGCTGGGATTTACTAAACCTATGAATTTCATCAATAAATAAAATAGGATTTTTTGTAGTGAATAAACCACCGCCTTTTTTTGCTTTTTCTATAACCTCTCTAACATCTTTAACTCCGCTGCTAATAGCACTTAAAGTATAAAATGGCCTATCTATTTCATTAGCAATAATATTGGCTAATGTTGTTTTACCAGTACCAGGAGGTCCCCAAAGAATTAAAGAAGGTAAAATACCTCTTTTAATTTGGTGCGTTAGTGTGCCATTATCTCCAACTAAATGGGTCTGACTCACATATTCAGATAATGTTTTAGGTCTTACTCTTTCTGCTAAAGGCTCATTCATACCACAAAAATAAAAAGAATCTAAATGACAATTTAGCAGATTTATATTTTTTGGCTAAATCATTGCGTTATTGTAGTAAATTAGTGTTAATGACAGACAATAATTACTTTAAATTTTCTAATTCAGTGCTATTAGTGCCAATAATAGCTGTGTTAAGTATTTGGACAGTCTATTGGGTAGAGCTACAGTTTAAAATAAATTTTAACAATTTTGGAGTGTATCCAAGAACGTTAAGCGGGCTTAAAGGTATATTGTTTAGTCCGTTTATACATGGCTCATTAAAACATCTATATAGCAATACTTTACCGTTAGTAGTGTTAAGTGCTGCATTGGTTTATTTTTACAAGCCAGTTGCGTTTAAAGTTCTTTTTTATGGCACGCTATTGTCTGGTTTAATTACCTGGTTAATTGGTAGACCATCTTACCATATTGGTGCAAGTGGTGTTATTTATTTACTTGCTAGTTTTATATTTTTTAAAGGTGTTTTTGCTAAGCATTACAGGTTAATTGCACTTTCTTTATTTGTAGTATTTGTATATGGTAGTATGCTATGGTATATACTCCCTATAAAAGAAGGTATTTCATGGGAAGGTCATTTAGGCGGATTTATTACAGGGTTGTTTTTTGCATACTTTTTAAAAGCAGATATTCCTAAGCCCCAAAAATACGCTTGGGAAGAGGATAACTACAATGAAGAAGCAGACGAATTTCTACGTCATTTTGATGAGAATGGTAATTTTGTAGAATTTAAACCAGATGATGATCCAGAATTAGACACTACAAGTTCAAGTCCAATCAATATTACGTATCACTTTAAAAAGAAAACAGAAGAGTAGTAGGAGTATTTTATCCTAAACGTTGTCTTACGGCTTCGTATAAAAACACACCACAAGCAACAGAAACATTTAAAGATTCTATTTCTCCTAATAAAGGTAATTTGGCAGTATGGTCTGCGGCTTTTAATATTGATGGAGATATACCTACATCTTCAGAACCCATAATTATTGCAGAAGCTTCTTTAAAAGAAACATCGTAAATTGTGTTTTCTGTTTTTTCTGATGCAGCAATAATTTTAACTCCAGATGCTTGTAGATAATGTACAGCGTCTTTAATATGGTTAACTTTTGCAATTGGCACTTTAAAAGCAGCACCGGCAGAAGTTTTTATGGTATCTGCAGTTACAGGAGCAGCACCTTTTTTCTGAATAATAATACCATCTACACCAGTACATTCTGCAGTTCTTATGATTGCACCAAAGTTACGTACATCAGACAGTTGGTCTAACAGTAAAAAAAGAGGGTTTTCTTTTTTTTCAATTACAGCTTCTACTAATTCTTCAAAATTATGAAACGTAATAGGAGATATGTTAGCAACTACACCTTGGTGGTTATTTCTTGTTAGTCTGTTTAGTTTTTCAACAGGTACATAAGAAATACTAATTCCTTTTTTTCTGGCTAAATTTTCAAGTTCTCTAAAAAGATCACCTTTTAATCCTTTTTGAACAAAAATTTTATCTAGAGCTTCATTAGCATTTATAGCTTCTATAATTGCTCTAATACCATAAATTTGGGTAGTTTTTTCCATTCGGCAAAGGTATAAAAAAAACCTGCGGAAATCTCCGCAGGTTTAAATATTAAATTAGGAATTTTTAGCTAATTAAAATTAGTTAACATCCCAGAATAATTTGCTTGTAATTAAATCGCCATTTGAAAGTCCTTGAGCAGCAGTATTTCTATTTTCACCGTTTAAAGTTTGAAGTACTTGTGGGTATCTCAAACGAAAAGGTAAATCATCTACTGAAGGATCTACTGGTCCAGGTTCAAAAGTATAACTACTT
>NZ_JBDVAA010000054.1:0-6247 GCF_039943695.1 Cellulophaga sp.
CATTGCAACTAATGCAACAAATATTACTGCTGAAACTACAAGGGCTACTAATGCAGAAAATGCTATTCAAGCTGATGTAGATGCGAATGAAACTGCAGCGAATACTGCTATCGCAGCAGTACAAACTGATGTTGATAATAACGAAGCGGCTGCAAACACAGCAATCGCTCTAAAAGAAAATAGTGCTAATAAATCTGACGCAGTAACTCTAGGAACTTCTGATGATTTGTTCCCGACTCAAAATGCCGTAAAAACTTATGTAGATAATCAAGTAGCAGGTTCTGCTCAAGTTATTGTGAGTACTGATGCTGATAATGATGTGACTGCAGGTGCTGATGGTGGTGCTTTTTATGATGATGCTGCTCTACAAACTAGCATTGCAACTAATGCAACAAATATAACTGCTGCTAATACAGCTATAACAAACGTTCAAAACGATGTTGATGCTAACGAAACTGCAGCAAATACTGCTATCGCAGCAGTACAAACTGATGTTGACAACAATGAAACGGCTGCAAACACAGCAATCGCCTTAAAAGAAGATAGTGCAAATAAATCTGATGCAACTGATTTAGGAGATACAACTCCCTCTACTACCTTATTTCCTACTCAGAATGCAGTAAAGACATATGTTGACACTCAAATTAGCGGAATAGTTGGCGGAACAGTGACTTCTTTAACTCAAGATAATTCTACAGGGGTAATTAGTTATGTTAATGAGAGTGTTGTTACACAAACAGCAGATGTGATTTCTGCCGATACTGGAAATGACGTTAAAGCAGGTACAGATGGTGGTGCTTTTTATAGCAGTATGGTTAAGGCTCTTGGAAAAGTTAATGCTCTTGGTGTTGTAATAAAAGGAACTACTGGTGTTACAGTTGTGAAGCAACTTGGAGTTGGACATTACCGTGTAAACCTACCAGCAGGTACTGTTTCTGACGCAAACTACATTATTCAGTTAAGCCAGCCAGGAAGAAATGGTGCTGGTAATGACGATCCAGGAATTTCATACAGCAACCAAACCTCAACAGGATTTGATGTTATTGTTGGTGACAATGATAATGGAGGTACAGACAGAGCAAGATTTGACTCAGAATTTATGTTTGTAATTCTTGATTTGTAAGAAACTATCAACCTAAATATTAAAATAAATTTTAACCCTTAAAACTATCAATTTATAGAAAAAATCAAAAATCGAGTTACTTTTTAGTCCCCCCAAGTAATTCTTCAAATTAAACAAAAACTATATACGCTAGAAAAACGAACAAACATAAACCCAGCTAGCAACTTATATTTTATTTCTAATCAACTTAAAAAATAATAAAACAATTATATAGTACAAACCAATAATTTAATGAAGATGAGAAAACTAATTTTATATTTTATGCTTTTTGCCCCAATAATAGCATCTTATTCACAAATAGACGCAAACCTATTACTTGGGCTTACATCGGCCACAACCACAGAAATGAATGCAATAACAGGATCATTAGAAGGTTCTATTTTATACAATACAACCGAAAAAAGAATATACCTATACAATGCAAGTCTCTGGGAAAAAATTCCAGATATCACAGATTTATTGCCAGCAACATATACCCCTGGCTCTATTTTATTTGCTAATAGCTCAGGAGCACTAGAGGAAGATAATAATCAAATATTTTGGAACAGTACTAACAACAGACTAGGAATTGGAACAAACACACCCGATAACAAAATGCAAGTAAGTGGGGCTATTAGAAGCGCAGGTTTTTTAAATAGTAATGGAAATGAAGGAGAACCTGCATACAGATTTACTAACGATACCGACACAGGTATGTATTCAACAAACGCAAATGAACTTAGTTTTACTGTTGGCAATAATGAAGCTTTAAGATTGGATAGATACACTACAACAAAAACTCAAGTACTAATAAGTGAACGCCTAGGTGTTGGTTTTAATTTACCTGAAGATTCAGCTTACTCAGGAGTCGATGCAAACTCAACTTTAGACGTTAAAGGTTCCGTATCAACAGCAATAGACGTTACAACAGGAGACTTAACGTTAGACGATACTCACCATACAATAATATTGGGAGGTGCCCATAACATAACATTACCAGCTGCAAATACTTGTAAAGGCAGAATTTATATTATTAAAAACCCAATACTTTTTGGTGTTGGAGTAACAGCAAACATAAGTACTTACAAAAGTTTATTAGGCTTAAATGTAAGCTTAATAATTAGTCAAAAAACAATTTGGTTACAAAGTGATGGAACCGATTGGCAACAAATACAATAATAATGAAACATATACTTTTCTATATCGCTTTTTGCATTTCTAGCATAGTTGTATCACAAAACGTGGCACAAAATATTGGAAATATGAAAATATTTAATAATGGCCAAATGGGGTTTCATATTGACTTAGTTAACGATGGTAATTTTGACCAAAATGAAGGTTTAGCAGGTTTTTATGGTAACGATACCAGAACAATATCTGGTGCCTTTAAACCTATTTTTAATGATATGGAAATTATTGTTACCAACGATTTATTTTTAAATGTAGCTGTTGGCATTACTAACAACAATAATTTTATTTTAGGTGATGTTGTTACTCCTAGAACAGCAACAGATGTAAATTTAGATTTTACCAATTATGCATTTTATAATGGAGATGCCAACTTAACAAAAGTAGATGGCTACGCTGCCATTGCAAACAAAAACAACTTTATGTTTCCTATAGGTGATGTAAACAAAATTAGGTCTCTTTACATAGATTCTGAAACAAGTAACAATACTGCAAAAAGTGCTTATTTTTATGAAGACCCAAACTCCCCTTCTACATTTTCAAAAACCTTTGATACTAATAATTTTGCAGATATTTTAACTGCCATAAGCACTTATGAATTTTGGCACCTAGAAGCAAATACTAATTCTAAAATTACACTAACCTGGGATACGGACAGTAATATTGAAGACTTTGTAGACTCTATTGATGATTTACGCATTGTGGGATGGAATAAAGCACTAAACATATGGGAAAACTTAGGTAACACAGAAATATCTGGAGATTTTAACTCCGGATCTATAACGTCTAACACATTTGTTCCTAATAATTACGATATTATAACATTTGGCTCTAGCTTAAGTATTGAAACTACTAATTTTGACAATTACTTTATTTCTCCTAATAATGATGGTGTAAATGATTATCTATATTTTGAAGAAGTTGCTCTTTCTCCTAAAAACAATAATCTAAAAATTTATAGCAGATGGGGAAGAATTGTATATGATAAAAATAGTTACGATAATACTTTTGGAGGTAACGCCAATGTAAGTGGTGTTGTAAAAGCTGCTAATGCTTTACCAGATGGAGTATATTTTTATGTATTAAGTTTAAGAGATGTAAATGTTGTTCATCAAGGATATATTTATTTAGGATATCAAAATCAATAATATGTATTTTTGTGGCACATTTATAATTTTATGATCACTGAAAATAAGATTTGCTTAAAATTAATTTCTGCAAAAAAAACATACCCCGTTAGGCAACCTATTTTAAGAGCCAACAGACCAATATCTTCTTGTAAGTTTACTGGAGATGATTTAGAGACTACTCTTCATATTGGTGCTTACCTTAATTCTGGTATCGTGGGAGTTGCAACTTTATTACAAGCGCAAAATAGTACCATTTTAGATGCCAGTGCCTACCAATTAAGAGGAATGGCAATTAGTGACGAGCAACAAGGAAAAGGAGTTGGTAAAAAAATTATTACCTACGCAGAAACAATTTTAAAAGAAAAAGGCGTTTTATTATTGTGGATGAACGCAAGAGAAAGTGCAATTCCTTTTTATACAAAATGCGGTTACACAAAAGATGGCAGCATTTTTGACATAGATAAAGTAGGACCACATATAGTTATGTTTAAAAAATTAAATTAAGAGTTATGCAAAGAAGATCATTTATTCTAAAAAGTGGAATTATAGGTGCTGCCGCACTAACGGCCCCACATCTTATTTTTGCTCAAGAGCAAGAGAAAGAGGTTATCTATTCCATTGAAGAATTAATGGGCCAAGCAGATATAGATTTGTATGGCAAAGGCATTAACCTTAGAAAAGAAGCTCACGACTCGTTTAAAAAAATGAAAGTAGCTGCTTACAGCGCAGGTATTGATTTAAAAATAGTATCTAGTTATAGAGATTATTACAGACAAGAAGGTATTTGGGAACGTAAATATTTAAAATATACAGAAGACCAAAATCTAAAGCCACTAAATGCAATAGATAAAATTATAGAATACTCTACCATTCCAGGTACTAGTAGACACCATTGGGGAACAGACATAGATATTATAGATGGCTATCAAAAAACAAGCGGAGATGTTTTGGTTCCTAAAAAGTTTGAAGCAGGCGGACCATTTGAAGATCTTAAAAAATGGATGGACGAAAATGCGAACGACTTTGGCTTTTACTTAGTATACACTAACGATAAAAAACGTAGAGGGTTTAAATATGAACCTTGGCATTATAGCTACGCCCCTATTTCTAAACCTATGCTAGAGCAATTTAGAGGTAAAAATATTATGAGGTTAGTAAAAGATCAACAACTTTTAGGTGGTGAGCATTTTACTGCTGGCTTTTTAAAATCTTATATTGTAAATAATATTTTAGATATTAATCCTGAACTTTTGTAACTCTTTTTGTATCTTGGTTTTTAACTAACCAAGAATAAACTATAATGAGAAGAGGTGGTAATTGGAAAATAAGAATACTTATTGGACTTGCTATTGTTGCTTTTGCATATATACAACGTTGCAGCAATAAAGAAGAAAACCCATACACAGGAAGAGTACAAAATATTAATATGGATGCCAATCAAGAAATTGCAATTGGCTTACAAAGTGCACCACAAATGGCGCAGCAGCACGGAGGTTTATACCCTGACCAAAAATTACAAAATTTTGTAGACGCTGTTGGTAACAAGCTGGTACAAAACAGTATTGCTAAAGAAACCCCTTATAAATACGAATTTCATTTATTAGCAGACGAAAATACTATAAATGCTTTTGCTCTACCAGGCGGACAAATATTTATTACCTATGCCCTATTTTCTAAACTTACAGAGGCACAATTAGCAGGTGTTTTAGGTCACGAAATTGGACATGTTATTGGTAGACACTCTGCTGAACGTATTGCAGACAGTAATTTTTGGCAAACTTTGTCTACTGGAGCATCTGTTGGTGCAGATATGGGTGGAGTTGTAAATGGTATTGGGCAAAAAACACTACTAACTAATGGTCGTGGAGATGAATTAGAAAGTGACGAACTTGGTGTATTATTTATGATGCAAGCTGGTTACAACCCTGAAGAAATGATAGCGGTAATGAAAATTTTAAAGGCTGCTGCAGGTCCAAACAGACAGCCAGAGTTCCAGAGTACACATCCAGACCCAGAAAACAGAATAGAAAAGATTAAAGAAGCTATAGAAAAATATAGAAATCAAAAATAACTATTCGATGAAATGCATTTTTATCTCGTTATTTTTATTTAATTTTGTAAATACCCAAACCTAACTTATTGTTTTTAACCATTATAGCTTTGTGAATATTAATTCAAAAAAAAGAGGACTATATGGGAAGGCTAATAGAATACAAGAAAATTTATTTAAGCGCATTTCACAATTGCAGACCAATACTAGCCGTTGTGTTATTAAAAGCATACTCATTCTTTTGCTTTGCGCTAATATCTATAACTGTTTATGCATTTTTATATAGAGCATTTACTGGTTTTAGATTCTAAATAATTACACCTTTAACTAGGTAATAATTTCAACGTATTACAAAATAAAAAAATCCCTTTGATTTTTTCAAAGGAATTTTTTGGTTGATGATTGCTGGATGAACTCTACTTTCTTCTTCTCTTATTTTTTCTTGCTAACTTTTTTTCTTTAGCTATTTTTTCTAAAAAAGCCATAGCTTCTTTTGCGTTAGACAACTCTGCGTGCAACATTACACTACGCCCTTTATCACACTTAATTCTAAGATCCGCTCCATTAGCTATTAGTATTTCCAAAATTTCTACTTTGTTATATCGCGCTGCAAATATTGCGGGCGTCATACCATTAGATTTTTTATTTACATCTTCGCCAAACTCTATAAGTTTACGTACTGTTTCTACATCGCCCTTTAAAATTGCCATACAAAAAGTATTTACTACCTCTGAATTAGCTACCTTTTCAATGTAATTTTCTTCTTCTAAATTAACA
>NZ_JBDVAA010000055.1:0-4517 GCF_039943695.1 Cellulophaga sp.
TAGGACAATGCTCATTAACTCTGATAAAAAAGGGTTGTTGACCGTTGGAGATAGAGACCCAAGAGTTACCAAAATAGGTTACTATCTTAGAAAATCTAAACTAGATGAACTACCTCAGTTATTTAATGTTCTTTTAGGAGAAATGAGTCTAGTTGGACCAAGACCTGAAGTGCGTAAATATGTAGACTTATATTCTAAAGATGACATGCAAGTACTAAGTGTTAGACCTGGAATTACAGATTATGCATCAATTCACTTTAGAAATGAAAATGAAATATTAAAAGGAGCCACAAATCCAGAGAAAAAATATATTGATGAAATTATGCCTATTAAGTTAAACTTAAATAAGAAATATATTTCAGAAAAAGGTTTTATAAAAGACATTAAAATTATTTTTAGCACAATAGCATCAATCTTCAAATAGAAAGGTTGATGCTAAAATACTTTTCTTCTATCTTTAAAAGATAAACCTCACTTACTTTACTTTTAAATAAGTCTATATTATCTATTCCTACGGGGTTAGAGTACAAAACATCATTTACAGCCCCTTTTATATTTTTTAATTTAATTATTTTCTTTGTAGACCCTCTTTCTATTTTTTCATAATTCTCACTAGACAAAGAAAAATTATTCAACCTTTTAAAGCTTAAGTTAGTCAACTTCATTTCTTCTTTTTTAAACATAAACTTAGCTTTAGAATATAAAGTATTAACTTTTTTATCTCTTAAAAACTGCTTAAAAACAAAGTAATTATATAGATATCCTCCTATTAGCCTGCTCTTAAATGATTTTGAATCATAAATTATATGATTTTCAAAACTATAAGATTTATTTGACCACCTTTTCTTATAATCATATTCTCCTTTAGAATAATCAAAAATTAAAATATCATTTTGATAACACCATTTCATCATATTAAAAATAAGAATATGTCCTAGATTATAACGTCTGTAATCTATATCAAAAGTAGTAATTGCAAAGAAAAGCTCCCTATCTGACAAAAACGACATTGATATTGCAATCGGATCTTCATCTACATAAAGCACATTAAAAGAAGCCTTATTTTCTAAAATAAGCTCGTAACAAAGGCTATAATAATAATCTCTTAAATTAACTATATTATTATCTTTCCCTAAAGAGTAAAACCTTTTTTTAATTAACTCTATTAATTTTTCAAAAATAAAATCGTATTCAGATTTATCTATAGCTCCTTTAAAAACCTTAAAAGAAACATTAAAATTAGATTCTAATATTCTATAATTTTTTCTTATGTTATACCTACTCTTAGAAGAAAATTGATTATTAAAGTACTCATCAAAATTATCATAATCACCCAAAAAAGACATAAAACCCTGGTATTGAGAAACCTTTTTTACTACAAAACCTTTATTTTTAGTCCTATATTGCTGATGCCTATCTGAAAGAACATCATAAATTAAAAAAACGGATTTTTTATAATCATCTTCATTTTCGTTAATATTATACAATTGACCGTTAGTAATATTTTTACCTATATTAAAGTAATAGCCAAAAGTTTTATTTTTAGAAAAGGGAATAGGAGTTACAGACTTAAAAAAAGACTTTTGAGTTTCATTAAAAAAATTAAGCCAATTATTTATAAAAACTTTATTGTAAAAAGGATGCTCTTTTTCTATTATATCTACACTTTCTCTATTATCCATAAATTATTCATTCAAAAAACAGCAACAATATACTACAATCAAACTCCTTAAAAACAAAAAAAAATATTTTTTAACCTCCAACATTTACTCGTCGTATTATCTCTTCATTTCAACGATTTTTAAAACGATTAAAATAAAATGATAGTAAATCCAGTTTTTTTTAAACATCTTTGCTATTCTAAATTTAATGATAATGAATATTGAAAAATTAAACTTAAATCCAAATCACCATATTTTAGTAACTGGTGGTGCTGGTTTTATTGGGTCAAACATCTGTGAATCACTTTTAAAAAACGGCAATAAAGTAACTTGCCTTGATAATTTTGCCACAGGTAAAGAAGAGAATATCAATCACCTTCTAGACCACACTAATTTTACATTATTACGAGGAGATATTAGAAATTTAGAAGATTGCCATACAGCCTGCAAAAATGTAGATTACATTATGCACCAAGCTGCATTAGGGTCTGTACCAAGGTCTATTAATGATCCTATTACAAGTAACGCCGTAAATGTATCTGGTTTTTTAAATATGCTTGTTGCCGCTAGAGACGCAAACGTAAAACGTTTTGTCTATGCCGCAAGTTCTTCTACTTACGGAGATTCTGAAAGCTTGCCAAAAGTTGAAGATAAAATAGGAAGACCACTTTCTCCTTATGCTATAACAAAGTTTGTGAATGAATTATATGCAGATATTTTTAGTAAAACTTATGGACTAGAGACTGTAGGCCTACGTTATTTTAATGTTTTTGGAAGAAAACAAGATCCAAAAGGAGCTTATGCTGCTGTAATACCAAAATTTGTAATGCAGTTCATGAAACATGAATCTCCAACTATAAATGGAGACGGTTCATACTCTAGGGATTTTACCTACATAGATAACGTAATTGAAATGAACGTTAGATCTATTGTTACAGAGAACAAAGAGGCAGTAAACACTGTTTACAATGTTGCTTTTGGTGAACGTACAGATTTAAATGAATTAATAGGTCTATTAAAAGAAAACTTAAGTAAATTTGATCCTAAAATAAAAGATGTTGAGATAAGGTATGGTACAACTAGACAAGGAGACGTACCACATTCTCTAGCATCTATAGATAAAGCTAAAGAACTTTTAGGTTATAATCCGCAGTACAATATTAAAAGTGGCTTAGAAGAGGCTGTTAATTGGTATTGGGATAATTTAAAAGAATAATTTTATCTAATTTAATCAATAAAAAAATAATAAACACAACCATATGAATACATCTAAAATTGCAGTAATAGGTTTAGGATATGTTGGCCTACCACTAGCTCGTTTATTTGCTACAAAATACCCTGTTATAGGTTTTGATATTAATGAAAACAGAATTAAAGAATTACAATCTGGAACAGATAGTACTTTAGAGGTTGAAGATACTGTTTTACAAGCTGTATTATCAGAAACTAGAGATATAAAAAATACTGGTTTATTTTGCAGCAATAATTTAGATGATATTAAAGATTGTAACTATTATGTAGTTACAGTACCTACACCAGTAGATAAAACAAATAGACCCATACTTACACCTTTATATAAATCTAGTGAAACAGTTGCTAAGGTTTTAAAAAAAGGAGACATTGTTATATATGAATCTACCGTATATCCTGGTGTTACTGAAGATGAATGTGTTCCTGTTTTAGAAAAAATTAGTGGATTAAAATTTAATGTAGATTTCTTTGTAGGTTATTCTCCAGAGCGTATTAACCCTGGTGATAAGGAGCATACAGTAGAAAAAATATTAAAAGTAACTTCTGGTTCTACACCAGAAATAGGCATAAAAGTAGATAACTTATATAAATCTGTTATTACTGCTGGTACACACCTAGCTCCTACTATTAAAGTAGCTGAGGCTGCTAAAGTTATAGAAAACTCTCAAAGAGACATTAATATTGCTTTTGTTAATGAACTTGCAAAGATTTTTAACTTAATGGACATTGATACACATGATGTATTAGAAGCTGCAGGTACTAAATGGAATTTTTTACCTTTTAAACCAGGCTTAGTGGGTGGACACTGTATAGGTGTCGATCCGTATTACTTAGCTCAAAAAGCTCAAGAATTTGGCTACCATCCAGAAATTATTTTAGCTGGTAGACGTATGAATGATGGTATGGGTAAGTATGTTGCCTCTGAAGTTGTAAAACTTATGGTACAGAATGACATTAAAGTAAAAGGAGCTAATATATTAGTTTTAGGAATTACGTTTAAAGAAAACTGTCCGGATGTACGTAACACTAAAGCTGTTGACGTAATTAGCAATTTAGCATCTTATGGTACAGAAATAGATATTTATGATCCTTGGGCTTCACCTGAAGAAGTTATGCATGAATACAAATTAGAAACCTCTAAAAATATACCTACTAAAAAGTACAATGCTGTTGTATTAACCGTTGCTCATAAAGAATTTTTAGATTTAGATTTAAAACAATTCTTAAAAGACGATGGAGTATTGTATGATGTTAAAGGTATTTTAAATGATAAGCTAGTAAAAAGGTTATAATATAATTTTTAAGCAAAAACAATTTTGGAGCAAAGAGCACAAATTGAAAAAGTAATTTCTGTATTCTTATTTGCTGGTTTATTTTTAAACCTGTTCTTTGTTTATTTTGCTCAAGAACGTTTATATAGAACTGAAACTTTTGGAGATAATAGTCTTGGTGCTGAAAAGTACATAAGAATATTATCTGTAGTTTTTATTTTCTTTACCGTATTCTTATCTCTTTTTGCTGCACGTGCTAAATACAAAATATCTGTATTTTTCCCCTATTTGTTATTATTATTCACTCTAACATTAAATTTTTTAATTAGTGGAG
>NZ_JBDVAA010000056.1:0-27063 GCF_039943695.1 Cellulophaga sp.
CCACCTGCTCCTCCAAAAGGAAAGTCTCCATCTACAACAAAATAATGACCTACTTGCCCAAATAATGGCCCTTTACCTACCTCTGCCCAGGATGCTCTAAGCTTACCAAATGTAAACACATCATTATCTCCAAAAACGTCCGAAACATCATAAGCTAAACTTACAGACGGATAAAAGAATGACCTATTGTCTTTTGGTAAAGTAGAAACCCAGTCATTACGACCTGTTACTGTTAAAAATAACTTATCTAAATAACTTAGTTTAAGTTCTCCAAATACACCAACGTTACGCAACTGAGTAACACTCTCATTAGCAAAAGTATTTATAGTATTACCTAGCTCATTAATACCTGGCACATTTAGCGTTTCTCCTCTTACATCTGCATAATTTCTTTTTGTGTCTGATACTTGATGACCTAAAGTAAGATCTGTTCTAAAATCATCAGACCAATCTTTGTTCATAGCAACTAAAAAGTTAGATTCTAAAGCTGTAAAGTTTATATTTTGATTTACAATAAAGCCTCCAACTTGTGTCCCTACATCTAAATCTGCTGGTACAAAACGGTTTCTTTGGTCTGAGTAATTATCTACCTGAGCAGAATACGTAATATTTAGCCAATCTTTAGGTGAGTATTTAAGTATTGCGTTACCTACCCAGCGATTAACATCATCAAATAAACTACTTTTTTCTATAAAATATCTTGGATTATCTATAACACCAAATGTATAATTACGTTGTGTACCATCTGGATTTTGGTAATCGTTAATAGGAAATGTACCAGAGTAGTATGACAAAGAACTCATAACTGACTTATCTCCAGAATTACCTCTGTTACCTCCAGATTTTGAGTAAGAGATAGATGTGTTGATGCTAAAGTTATCTGTTACTTGATACCCACTTTTTAATCTAAAGTTAGTTTTATCATAATAAGTTCCTGGTAAAATACCTTCTTCATTATTATTTCCTACAGAAAAGAAATAATCCATTTTTTCTGTAGCTCCGCTTATGTTTAAATTAACCTGAGTGTTTACTCCTGTTTTAAACAGATCATACGGACTATAAAACTGATCATTAGTTAAATCTACTACATCACCAGATTCAAGAGTATATGAGTCATCTGTGTATTTAGGTCCCCAAGAATAAAATGAAGTACCATTTTGAACCCTGTTAAACCCCGTATCTGAGTCTGGGTCATATAACGTTCTAGGTGCTCCGCTAAAACCCTCTCTATAGGTTTCTTGTAAATTAGGTGTTTTTTCTAAATTTCTAAAAGTTGTTGAAGCAGTAAAATTAACCTTAGCCTTGCCTTTTTTTCCTTTTTTAGTAGTAATTACAATTGCTCCGTTTGCTGCTCTTACACCGTATAATGCGGTTGCAGCAGCTCCTTTTAAAACATTATAACTTTCTATATCTTCTGGGTTAATATCACCAGCTCTATTAGAAAAGCTAAATTGTTCTGAACTGCTAGGCGAATTAGATCCTGCACTAGGAGAAACGTTTCCTGAAAAAGTATCGTTATTTAACGCTATACCATCTACAATAATTAGTGGTTGATTACTACGATCTGGATTTACAGAGGTTACACCTCTAATTAGAATGTCTACACCGCCACCAGATGATCCGGATGTTCTATTAATTTGTACACCAGCAACTCTACCTTGTAAAGCTTCTAATGCATTTGCTTGACCAGTTAAATTAAGGTCTTCAGATTTTACTTGTGTTACAGAATACCCTAAAGATTTCTCTTTCTTTTCTACTCCAAAAGCTGTAACAACAACCTCATCTAACTGACTAGCATCTTCTTCTAAAGTTACATTAACTACCGTAGTTGTACCTACTGTGACTTCTTTAGGAAGCATTCCGATATAAGAAAACTTTAAAACATCTGCTTGTTTGGCATTAATAATATACTTGCCATCAAAATCTGTTGTAGTTCCGTTTTGTGTACCCTTTACTACTATTGTAACGCCTAATAACGGAATTCCCTCACTGTCGGTTACAGTACCAGAAATTTGTTGCGAATAAGCAATGGTTGTAAAAAGCACACTAAAGAGTAATACTAATGTGTTCTTCATAAAAATTGAGTTTTTGATTAATAAATTAGTTAAGTGAAACTAAAGTCAATAAAAAAATCAATAAATCAAATTAAAGAAGAAATAAATATTAAATTATTCTTAATTAAACAGGTAATTTCTCACAAATACATTAACAAAAGACAAATTTAAGTTAATTATAATCACTAAAAGTCTTAAAAAATTAAGTTTATAATAAATATAACAATTGTTAATTATTCAATGAACATAAGTAATTTAAAACAAAAAAAAGACTGCATTACTGCAGTCTTTTAAATCAATCATATATATATTTTAAGCTATTTCTTCTATAGCTGCTAAATAACGTTCTGCATCTAAAGCTGCCATACAACCTGTACCTGCAGCAGTAACCGCTTGTCTATATTCTTTATCTTGTACATCTCCACTAGCAAATACACCTGGTATATTTGTTTTTGTAGACTTACCTTCTGTTATTAAATAACCTGTACTGTCCATATCTAACTGACCTTTAAAAATATCTGTGTTAGGTTTATGACCAATAGCTATAAAAAGACCTGTAATTTCAATATCTTCTTTTTCTTGAGTTTGATTGTTTACCATACGTAAACCTTCTACAACCTGCTCTCCTAATACCTCGTCTACTTCTGTATTATATTTTACAGTAATATTAGAAATACTATTTACTCTGTGTTGCATTGCTTTAGAAGCACGCATCTCATCTCTACGAACAAGCATAGTAACATTATTACAAATATTAGCTAAGTATGATGCCTCTTCTGCTGCTGTATCTCCTGCTCCAACAATAGCAACATCCTGACCTTTATAAAAGAAACCATCACAAACAGCACATGCAGATACTCCACCTCCACGTAAACGTTGCTCACTTTCTAATCCTAAATACTTTGCAGTTGCACCTGTAGAAATAATTACAGTTTCTGCTTCTATAGTTTTAGAATTATCTACTATTACTTTATGTACACCACCTACAGTAGTATTAAATTCTACTTTAGTAACCATACCTATTCTTACCTCTGTACCAAAACGCTCTGCTTGTGTTTGCAGTTGCGTCATCATTGTTGGCCCGTCTATACCTTCTGGATACCCAGGAAAATTATCTACCTCTGTAGTAGTTGTTAATTGTCCACCTGGCTCCATACCTGTATACATTACTGGCTTTAAATCTGCTCTAGAAGCATAAATTGCTGCTGTATATCCTGCTGGTCCTGAGCCTATAATAAGACATTTAATTCTCTCTATTGTATCTGACATAATATTAGTTCAAAGTTTAGTTTAGAACACAAATGTAATTTTTTTATGCAAACTGAAAAGCTTATTGCCATAAATTGTTACAATAGAGTCATAGTCATATATAATTTGACTTTATTTTAACATTTTTACCGTAGCAACTGTTCTAAAACCTGTGTGTTCTGCAGAAGAGTCTACACTAGATCCCATACGAGCAGATATTCTATAACTAGCACAGTAACTGTCACTACATAAGAAAGATCCTCCTTTAATAACTTTTTCTTTAATATATAGGTTTTGAGGGTTATAGGCATCTGTTGCTCCAAGCGGATTTTTTTTAGTTGTAACAGCTGCCAATTCTTTATAATAATTAACATTGTACCAATCTGTTGTCCACTCCCAAACATTACCTGCCATATCATACAATCCATAACCGTTAGGCTGGTAACTTTTTACAGGTGCACGATTCTCATATCCATCTTTTTTACTGTTTTCTACAGGAAATTCTCCTTCCCAACTATTGGCGTTTTTAGACAACACAGATTTATCATCTCCCCAAAAAAATATGGTTCCTGTTTTTCCTCCATTTGCAGCATACTCCCACTCTGCTTCTGTTGGCAATCTTCTTCCTGCCCAGTTACAATAAGCCATTGCATCTTCATAACAAATTTGTACAACCGGATGGTTATCTAATCCTTTTATAGAGCTTTTAGGTCCGTTTGGGTGTTTCCAATTAGCACCAATTGTCCAGTCCCACCACTGAGAAAAATCAAATAAATTAGGTACAGATGTTTTACTTTTTTTAAATGTTAAAGAACCTGGCTGTAATATAGAGTCGTGTGGTTTTGGTGTTCCTTCAGGAACTTGTTTTTTCATTTCTTCCCAATCTATTGCTCTTTCTGCAACAGTAATGTAACCTGTTTCTTTAACAAACTTAGCAAACTGCGCATTGGTCACTTCTGTAATATCCATAAAAAAACCATCTACAGCTACTTTGTGTGCAGGTTTCTCATGCTGCATTGCCATTTTATCCTGTGGCACTGCTCCTTGTACAAACATACCTCCAGGTATCCAAACCATACCTTCAGGCACTTTTACATCTTCAGGTTTTTCTGTTATTAAGGTATAAGTAGTATCCTTTTTTACATTATCCTTTTTTGGAGTAACAGTTTTCTTTGGTTCTTGCTGTTCTTTTTTAGGTACATCTTTACATTGTGTACAAACAATTGCTACAAAAGATAAAAGTAAAATATAATGTAGGCTACGCATTTTAAGTTTCATAATTTAATTTGATAAAAAATAAGTAGTAACAAATATATAGATCTAAAAAAAGTTTAATGTATTTCTCAGTAATAAATACGTGCTTATTTGTATAACAAATGGTATTTATTGACTGTTTACAGCAGTTACAAATGATTAAAAATTATCAAATTGATAAAAAACACCCCTATAAAAAATATATAATAAAATTATACCCTAGTCATTACTATTAAATTTGTATTTAGAAGTAAAACTTTATTACTTTTAAAAATTAACAACTGAATTACTATATAAAGTCTATTTTAGATTTTTTTATAAAACTTAACTAAAACTCAATTTTACCAAACAAAACTAACTTATGGAAAATACAATTACGGGAACAGGAACAAATGCCAAACGGTTATTTTATGGCAGTTGCTTTGCTTTAATCTCTACTGCTTTATCTTTTAGTATTAGAGCCGGAATTTTAAAACAATTAGGAGAAGAGCTTAGCTTTAATGCCGAGCAATTAGGTTTTATAAATTCTATGTGGTTTTTAGGTTTTCCTATTTCAATGGTTATTGGTGGTTTAATTTATCACAAAGTTGGCGGTAAGGTTATTATGCAATTTGCATTTTTTGCACATGCAATTGGTATTGTTATGACTATTTATGCTAACAGTTATGTTGGCTTACTTATATCTACTTTATTAATTGGCTTAGGTAATGGCTGTACAGAAGCTGCTTGTAACCCAATGATTGCAGATGCTTTTAAAGGAAGCAAAATGAGTACAATGCTAAACCGTTTTCATATGTGGTTTCCTGGTGGTATTGTAATAGGTAGTTTACTATCTAAATTTATGACAGACGCAGAAATGAGTTGGCAATCGCAAATCTGGATGATTATGATTCCTACTATAATTTATGCTGTTTTCTTCTGGGGACAAAGTTGGCCTAAAGCTAAAATTAAAGAGGCAGCCACTATTGGTAGTAACCTGAAAGCAATGCTTTCTCCGTTATTTATTTTTATGATTATTTGTATGGCATTAACTGCTATATCTGAATTTGGACCACAACAATGGTCTGGATTAATATTAGAAAAAAGTGGTGCTAACCCCATGCTTATTTTAGCGCTAGTTACAGGTTTAATGGCTGTAGCCCGTTTTTTTGGAGGATCAGTAGTAAAACAATTTGACCAAACAGGTGTGCTACTTGGTTCTGCTGTTTTAGCAACTATTGGTATATACTTGTTTAGTACACAAACGGGAGAAATGGCTTATGTAGCAGCAATTTTCTTTGCTCTAGGTGTTGCCTATTTTTGGCCAAATATGATTGGTTTTGTTGCTGACAAAATACCTAAAAGTGGTGCTCTAGGTATGTCTATTATTGGAGCTGTAGGAATGTTTGCTAACTCTATTTTTTCTCCAATTATTGGTGGTTGGATTGATTCTGATGTTGATAAAATAGCCAATTCTTCACTTAATGTTTCTGGAAAAATATTTAATGAGGCTAAAAATATTTTTGAAAGTAAAGAAAATCTAAATGAAGCTGCTTCATTAATTAATGTTAGCGAGAGTAATTTAGAGTCTTCAATAAATAACGTAATTTTAGAGTCAGGCCAAGAAACTTTAGGTACTATGGTACTTTTTCCGGCAATATTAATTGTATTATTTACCATATTATATTTTTGGATGAAAAGCACAAAAGAATCAAGCAAAGAAACCGCTAGTGCATAATGTTGTTTTAGCTTAAAATATTAAAAAAGCTTCTCTATTACAGAGAAGCTTTTTTAATTATAGACTTTATATAGTATTTTAAACACTTTTAAAATTAGATAAGTTTGCATCAGTTTCAAGAAGCTTTTTTGTTGCAGAATAACCAAGTTCAAATATAGTATCAATACTTCCCATATCAAACGTACCAAAATCAGATAATCCTTCAGGTAAAACTATCATATCACATAAATTAAATTTAAGCATAGATTCTGATGCAGACTTTAATTTGTAAGCACGTTCTACAACTGTATAAGAATGTTTTAAGTCTTCTATTTTTATTTTCTTTAATGGATTTACATATACTCCTATAATTTTATCACAGTCCTTTTGTAGTGGTTCTATAGGAAAATTGTTTAAAACACCACCATCTACATAATAAGAACCATCTATTTTTATAGGGGTAAACATACCCGGAAAAGAAGCCGAAGCAAGTACAGGTCTAATAACAGGCCCTTTATCAAAAACCTTTAATGTTCCCTCTATTATATTGGTACCTGTAACATACAACGGTTTTTTTAACGCACTAAAATCATCTTCAGGAAAAAAACCTTTAAAATTTTCATAATATTTTTCAGTGTCTAAAAAACCAGGCTTACTACGGGCGTAATTATGTCTATTAAATAAAGGTATTGTTTTAAAAAAGTGTAAAATATGCTCCCAACTAGCTCCACTAGCATATAAAGAACCTACAATTGCACCTGCACTTGTACCTGAAATATGAGTCGGAAAAATATTGTTTTCCTCTAAGGCTTTAATTGCTCCAATGTGAGCTACACCTCTAATTCCTCCTCCAGAAAGCACAAGACCTATATTCATTATAAACTATTTTATTTTTTTAATTGAATTACAAAGTTAATTAAACCACCATCTATAGTTGCTTCATATAAAACTCCATTTTTATATACATACACATTTTCATTTCGTTTACTATTAATTTTCTTGTATTTATGATTTCCTAAAGAAACTAGTGTATTAAAAGACCCGTCTTGCTCAGAGTAACACTCTTTAACATTTATGGGTTCTTTAAAATACAACAATACAGTGCTATAGACAATTGAATCTTGTAATTTAAGTACCTTTTTATTTTTATTTACTAAATATTCTCCATTCCTAAACAATGTACTTGTTTCTGCTAAAGACTTACCATTAAGTAAAATACTAACGTTAGACTTAAAAAGTTTATCACTATTAAAAGTTACATTATAATCGTATTTTAAATCTACAGTTGTTATAATTTTAGCTTGTATTTGTGTAAAACTATGGTAACTAATTATATCCCCATTAATAACTTTGGTTGCTACTAAACTACCAACAACTTTATTTTTGTGAAGAATATTAAAATTTAAAACAGTTGTGTCTGCTTTAGTATTACTTAATAAACCACAAAAAAATAATACAAGCGCTATGTTTTTTATCATATAATTTAAAATAGTATTTATTTAGTTTAGCATCATTTTTATACCAAGCTATTTAATTTTAATTAATTTAAAAATGATATAAATCAGTATAAATTTTAACTACACATTACTTAAAATTTAGTAAATATATTAACACTCTTCTTCTTTATATTACCACATTTTAATTCTAAAAAGTCAATTTTTAGAATATTTACACCAAAATAAGTCATTTTAAACTAGACTAAAACTAGACAAATGCGCATTGTAAGTAAAATACGACTAGACCTAGTTGTATTTTTAACTACTTTTATTTTTTGTAATTTTTACAATAACCAGACCAACACAATTAAATTATTAACAAACTAAAAGCTATAAACAACAAGCTATAAAATTTTCAACTACACATTATTAAGTACTTATAAGTAATAAACCATTAAAAATAGTTGCAAAAAATAGCAAATTCATATTTTATGATATCCTCCATACTTAAATTAAAGCTTAACTTAAGACTTACAATTTTAATATTAGTTGTCTTAAACACAACAAACATTTACTGCCAAGACAATAGACAAACAGAAAATTATTTAAATTTGGCACGTGAGTGGGCTCACAAAAATCCTGACAGTTCTGCTTATTATTTTAAACAAAAAATAGACTTAGATCTTGAGAAAAAAGACACCATTTCTGCAATAAAGGCATTAAAAGAAATATCTATTTTATATTCTCATAATTTAAATTACAGCAAGTCTTATGACGGCTACTGGAAAGCACTTTTACTTGCAGACAAAATAAAAGACCCTAAGTTAACAGCAGATGTTTACCAAGAAATTGGGTGGCTTTATAGTTTTTATAAGCGTGATGAAAAAGCTCTAGAATACTTTAATAAAAGTATTAAACTTAGAAAGATAAAATTTAAAAAAAATGAATCTAACGCCCATTTTATTGCGAGTGATTATTTTTCTATAGTTAATTTATACAGAGGTAATAAAAATTACAAAAAAGCAGCACAATACCTAGATTCTTGTATTTACTACCAAGCTAAATTAGAACCAAAATTAACTAGTTATTATATTAAAGCAGAAAAAGGATATTTAGAAGCTGTTAAAGGCAACTATAATACTGCAATAGAAAAACTAGACAGCTGCAAAAACCACTTTACATACAAAGACAAAACATACCTGGCAGTTATATACGCACTAAATGCAGATGTATATAGAATGATGCATAAGTATGACGAAAGTATTTTAGAGTATAAAAAATCTATAAGCTTATCTGAAAATAATAAAAGTCATTTAAATTATAAGCTAAAAGCATATGAAGGGTTAAAAGAAATTTACCTCGACTTAAAAAATTACAAAGAAGCTTACTACTATTTAAATAAGGAAACAGTTCTAAATAATAAAATATTCGGAATTACTAGTGAAAACAGTAAACATCTATTAGAGATTAAAGATAATTATAGATTAGAAAAAGAAAAACAAGAAGACGCTTTACAAGAACAACTAATAGCTAATTATGAACAGGAAGACAAAATTTGGCTTTTAAAGTCAATAATTCTCATCATACTTATTATATCCCTTCTTTTTTACGGTATTGTTTTAATAAAACAAATAAAAAACAAGCACAGAACTGAAAAGCAAATAATTGCCGAGAAGCAAAAATTAAAAACTCAGAAAACAAATGAGGTTTTAGAATTAAAAAACAAAGAGCTTACCCAGGCAGCATTAAGATTAATAGAGAAAGATGAATTTATTGCTGGCTTGCAAAAGAAGATAGAAGTAGCAGGAGAAACTGTAAATAAAAAAGTTATTTTAAGAGCACTAAAAACTTTTCAAGGAACTCCTAGCAAAAATTGGTCTGAGTTTGAAGCTCGTTTTACTACAATAAACCAAAGCTTTTACGAAAATCTTAGAGTAAAATTCCCACAGTTAAGCCAGACAGATCAAAAAATATGCGCTTTAGTCCGCTTAAATTTCCCTAGTAAGGATATGTCTAAATTACTGGGTATTTCCGTAGAAAGCGTACACACATCTAGATATAGGCTTAGAAAAAAACTTGGTTTAAAAAGAGAAGATAATCTAGAAGATTTTATCAGTAGATTTTAAAACTACGTCGTTATACATTAACACCATTGGTTCAGAAAAAAAAGGATTAACATTTAAATTACAGAAATGTAAACCACTGATAACAAGTAGCTAATAAAAATAAACAAATGCAAATTGTTCATTATAAGTCTAGTTAAAATTGCATTTTGTAGTGTTTTGTTTAGTTCTAGTCTAGTTAAAATAACACATACATGGGTTAATATAAACAACATTTGTAGCTAATTAACTTAAACAAACTTTTTATGAAAATTAAACTTAATTTAACAAGAAGGTTAAAGCCCAAATTACTCGTTTGGGTGCTATTCTTCAGTTTTACCTTTGGGTATGCACAAACTAGTGAGGTAAAAGGTACCGTTATTGCTGAAGGCTTTCCTATTGGAGGCGTAAATGTAATAATTAAAGGTACAATTAATGGTACTTATACAGATTTTGATGGTAACTATACAATTAAAGCCGAAAAAGGTAATACTCTTGTTTACAGCTATGTTGGTTACAAGTCTAAAGAAATTTTATTAACCGGCCAGGAAAATATTAATGTAACTTTAGAGCCAGATGCTGCTGCTTTACAAGAAGTTATAGTTATTGGTTACGGTACTCAAAAGAAAAAAGAAGTTACTGGTGCTGTAGTAAATATTAGTAATGATGTAATAGATAAAACAGCTACATCAGATCTTGGTACAGCTCTACAAGGCCAGGTTGCAGGTGTAAATATACAAGCTAGTAGTGGTAGACCTGGAGAAGCTGCAAATGTACAAATTAGAGGGCTAGGCTCTGTTAGTCCAAATGCTCTAGGCCCATTATACGTTGTAGATGGTATTCCTTACGAAGATAATCCAAACATATCTCCAGAACTTATATCTTCTGTAGATATTTTAAAAGATGGTGCAGCAGCATCAATATATGGTACAAGAGCATCTAACGGTGTTATACTTATAACTACAAAAAAAGGAAAGTCTGGTAGTATAAAAGTAGACTTTAACACTTATACAAGTATACAAGATATTACATCTGGTACAGCTTTAATGAATACACAACAGCAGATATATGCAGAAGATGTAATGCTTAAAGCACTAGGGCGAGATCCTTTAATTTTCTTTTTTAATCCAGATGCATTAGATTATGACTCAGATTTTGTGGGTGATGTTCAAAATGATGGCGCTATAATAAGAAACTACAGTTTAGGTGTTTCTGGTGGTAGTGAAAACTTAACACTAAGCTTCAATACAAATTACTTTAACCAAGATGGTATTTTAGTTAATTCTGGTTTTGACAGGCTAGCAACTCGTTTTACAGGTGAGTTTAGAAAAAATAAATTTAAAGCATTTGCTACAATTGGCTATACAAATGAAAATAGAGAGCAAGAGCCTTGGGGTTTGTATGAGTATTCTATAGCTCAAAAACCTTGGCAACCACCTTTAACTGGCTTAAACAGCGTTGGTGGTAACGGCGTAGAAATTCCGGTACGTAATGCTATATTATACAGTTACCTTTCTCAGCAACTAAATAATGAAGACGACCGTAAAACAACAAGCGTAAATATTGCTGCTAATTTACAATATGAGTTCTTTGATGGTTTTACGTATAAAGTAAACCTGGGTAGAAATACATATGACTATAGTCGTTCTTTCTTTCAACCACAATATTTAGTATATGACAAAGATGGTTTAAACCCTACTGCATCTAGAGAAAATGCAAAATTAGAAGAGAACTTTGTTTCTACAGAAAGAAACGTTATTGAAAATATGTTTACCTATAAAAAATCTTTAGGGAAACATAATTTAAACTTTTTAGCTGTTTTATCTTATGAAGAGTTTAATTCTAAATCACTAGGTTTAGGGGTTAACTTTAGTGAGGAGTCTGGTAACAGTTCAAAAACACTAGGTTCTGGTAGTGACCCTATTGCTCCTACTTCTTTTATTGATGAAAGAAAGCTAGCTGGTAAACTTGGGAGAATACAATATAATTTTGATGAAAAATACTTATTTTCTGCTAGTTACAGAAGAGATGGTTCTTCTCGTTTCTCAGAAAAAAATAGATATGGTGACTTTTATGGATTTTCTGCCGGTTGGAACATTCATGAAGAAAACTTTTTTAAAAATATATCTTTTGTAAACCAGTTTAAACTTAGAGTTAGTTATGCAGAGTTAGGAAATCAAAATATACCTTCATACTCATACATACCATCTATAGAAAGTGGTGTTAATTATCCTTTTGGTGGTAATGAAACATTAAGCTTTGGATTAACACAAAGAAGATTTGTAGATCCAAATATTAAATGGGAAACTACAATATCTAAAAACATTGGTATAGATCTTACTTTATTAGAAAACAAACTAAACATTACAGCAGACGTTTACCAAAACGATAAAAAAGATATGCTATTAGAGGAGCGTTTACCTTCCTCTGCAGGTACTTATCACCCTAACACTAATGTTTATGACACTAAAGTTATTAACGCTGGTAATATGGTTAATAAGGGTATAGAGTTGGCCGCAAGCTTTAAAAACAGGTCTAAAAAAGGAGATTTTGGTTATACAATTAGTGCAACTTTTACTAAGAATGATAATGAGGTTACTAACCTTAATGGCACAACAAGAGGTTATGGTAACGGAAGGCCTTCTACAGTTTTAGGTGGTAATATAGATTTTACTACTTTTTTAGCAGAAGGTTATGAGGCCGGCGCCTTTTTCTTAGTACAGCATGATGGTGTTATTAAAACACAAGAACAGTTAGATGCTTACAAAGTAATTAATAAAAGTGCACAGTTAGGAGATATGATGTACAAGGATATTGATGGTAACAATGTTATTAATGACAATGACCGTGTGTACTCTGGATCTGGACAAGCAGATTTTGAAGCTGGCTTAAGCTTAAATTTAGATTATAAAAACTTTGACTTCTACATTCAATCTTATTTCTCTAAAGGAGCAGAAATTTATAACGGAGCTAAATACTATGCTTACACTCAGGGTAGGCACTTAGAGCAATTTTATATGTGGAGTCCACAAAATCCTAATTCTGATGTTCCTACAAATAGGCAAAACTCTATTCATAATAATGTAAGGTCTAGATCTGATTATTTTTTAGAAGATGGTACTTACTTTAGAATTAGAAACATTAGCCTTGGTTATACACTTAAAGACATACCAGAACTAGGACTAAATTCTGCAAGAATATACCTTTCTGCAACTAACCCATTTACGTTTACAGAATACACAGGTTATGATCCTGAGGTTGGTGGTGATGGTATATTTACTAGAGGAATTGATAAAGGTAACTACCCAGTTGCAAGACAATTTTTACTTGGAGTGCAATTGCACTTTTAATAACTGATTAATTTACAATTATGAAAATATCAAAAATACATTTAACTATAGCAACACTTGTTACTATACTTATACTCACAAGCTGTAATGAAGACAGGTTTTTTGACCAAGAAAATCCTAACTCTATTACATCTGAAACTTTTTGGAAAACAGAACAACAATTTAATAGTGGACTAACAACTGTATACGGTGCTCTACAGTTTCAAAGTATTAGTGGCGGAGAATTACAATTTGAAATGGCTCTAGGAGACATTGCAGGATCTGAATCTTGGTACAGGCCAACTGCCTTTAGAAACTTAACATATACAGATGCTACGTACTACGTTACCGATAAATGGAACGAACTATACATTGGTATATTTAGAGCAAACCAAATTATAGAGTTTATTGAAAAAGCAGACGAATCTAACTTTACTGGAGATAGCAAAGCACAGATTGAAGCACAGGCAAAATTTTTAAGAGCTTTCTTTTATTTTCAAGTAGCTAACACTTACGGTGGTGCTATAATACACAAGGGGATACCTAAAACAGAAGAAGAATTAAACAAACCTATGTCTACCATTGCCGATGTAAATTCATCTATAATTATTCCAGACTTATTGTTTGCTCAAAATAATTTACCAAGAACTTGGGGAGCAGATGATACTGGTAGAGTTACTTGGGGAGCTGCAACATCTTTATTAGGTAAAGTATACTTATATGCTAAAGATTGGCCAAATGCAGTTACACAATTTAAAAATGTAGTAGAGTCTGATTTGTACCAACTAACACCTAATGTTATGGACAACTATACAGATGAGAATGAATTTAATAGCGAGTCTATTTTTGAAGTTGCTTACTCTGCAGAACTAAGCCCTGGAGTACCTGGTGGTAATGTAGACGATACACCTAGCAACTCGGGCGCAGAGGCCTCTACTATGGCAACTGCTTTAGGGCAATTAAGCTTTGGCGCATACAACACTCTATTACCAACATATTATTTACACGAGCTTTTTACAAATGATGAAGTAGACCTTACAAACCCTATTAATGATGGCAATACTTGGTCTAAAAGAATGAATTCTAGTATTGTACCAATTAATGGTGAAGGCTTGTATTATGGCTTAGAGATTGGTGAAAAAGGAGGCTGGGCATTTGGACAAAGTGCTTATATTAAAAAATTTACAAATTGGTATAGCTTAAAAGCAGAGGATAGTAGAAATAGATCTGGTATTAACTTTAGACACATTAGACTTGCAGATGTATACTTAATGTATGCAGAAGCTGTAATTAATAATAGTAGCGATTTTGCAACGGCTATTACATATATAGATCTTGTAAGAAGCAGAGCTGGTGTAAAAACACTACAACAATATATGGATGAAAACGGAGGTATGTTTCCGCAATTACACATAAGCAAGCAAGTACATGGCACACAGCCATTAGTTACTGCTTCTCCTAGCAATGTAATGACTCATATACAAAGAGTAGAGAGACCATTAGAGCTATGTTATGAAGGTCACCGTTGGAAAGATTTAGTAAGGTGGGGTATTGTTAAAGACGTATTTACAGAGCTAAGAGCAGACGAGGTTTGGAGAACAGAAAACAAAACAGCATTAGCTATAGATGATAACGGTATTGCTCCTTTATTTATTAAAGAACGTATAAGACCAGATTTCTTTTTGGCTGTAGATAATTATGATTCTACTACCCATGACTACTTTCCTGTACCTGCGCAAGAATTACAAACAAATGATAATTTTAACAACTAAAAAACACAATATGAAACATATATTAAGACCAAAATTATTGTGGTTGGCTTTTATGTCTTTTATCTTTATTGCTTCTTGTAATGAGGATGATACTGAAGGGTTAACAGAACCTAGTCACAGGGTTATATTTACCTCTGAGATGGATTTTGAAAATAAAGTAGAAATTAATGGTAGTATTACTTTTGGTGATGCTTCTCCGGGTGTAGTATCTAGAGAATGGAATTTTCCAGAAGGTACAGCAAACGTAAGTAATTCTGCAGAACAAAACGTAAAAGCTACATTTAAAAAAGCGGGTGTACATAATGTTACTTTAAATCAAGTTTTTAAGAATGATGCTTATGTTGGTACGCAGCTTAAAGGAAAAGAATTAGACACAACAATAGTTGTTACTGTTTTAAATCCTGTAAAAACAGAAATTAAAGCTAATTACATAAATCCAGACGGTACTTTAGGTGCTGCGTTAGATATTAGTGATAATGCAGAAAATGAAGTTGTTGCCAGTAGATCTGTACAATTTTCATATGTTGTAGATGGTGAGCCTGAAGTTTTTAAATGGAACATAGACGGTGGTGACCCTGCAACTTTTGATGGTACTGACACAGAAATTAATGTAAAATACAAAAGACAAGGCACATACAATTTAAGCTTTGCTGCTACTAGACAAAGACCTTTTGGTGGCGATACAATTTCTTTTAAAAATTTAATAAAAGTAATACCTTCTACAGACCCTGTAGACTTAGAAAAGGTTGTTGATAAAAACGGAGCTATTGCACTTGTTTTTAGTAGAGAAATGGATGAAACATCTTTAAATGCTGCTGACTTTAATGTTACAATAACAAATAATGAAACCAATATACCTGCAACTGTTGGTACAGTAAATATAGACAGTGATGAGGGTAACATTGTATTAATTAATTTAGATGGTACTACTATTTATAATAATGATATTATAAACGTAAGTTATACCAAAGGAGCATTAAAAACTTTAGATGGTGTAGAGTCTGAAAGCTTTGTAGATAATCAGCTTATTTTTAATAAAGTAAATATTTTAAAAGAATCATCAGACTATGATTATAGTTTTGAAAACTCTACCGCTGCTAATTGGCCATATACAAATTGGGGAGCTCCATGGGATGCATATAGTTTAGAAATTTCTACTGACCAAGCGCAAGATGGTACTAAAAGTGCTTATGTAGAAATGGATGCCAATGGAGGTATGATAATTGGACACAAAACAACATCTGGAGACAACATAACTTTTTCTGTAGAAGCTGGTAAAACTTATGAAATTGGTGTTTGGGTTTACGTAACTAGTTTAGGTAATAATAATGCCGCTGGTTTTGATCCAGATCTACGTTTCTTTTGGTTCCCAGACACAGATTGGGCCGTAAGCGGAAATCCAAATTTTGGTAGTGACTTTGCTGTTGGTAAATGGGTATACAGTTCTACTTTTGTAGAATTTAGCACCACTGGTGATAAATCATTTCAAATAAGAGGTTATAACCAAGATAATCCTGAAGTAATAAGTTTTTATATGGATAATTTAAGCGTTTCTGAAGCTTCACTTAGACCATAATATTTAACTGTTAATATTTTAAAACTTGCTCTTGTTTATTACCGTAAACAGGAGCAAGTTTTGTATTTTTATTGCTCATACTTTTTATAAAATGAAACTAAAATATGTATGCCCTTTTTGGGGTCAAGACGGCAAAAGTGCTAACGTTTTTATAGATAATGTTATTAATGCTGGTTACAACGCTGTAGAAGTAAATATACCAGCTAATATTAATTTTGAGACACAATTAAAGTCTATTTTAAGCTCTACAGATTTAGATCTTATTGGCCAGCAATGGTTACAACCTTTAAATGAGTCTGTAACTGAATATAGTAAACGTTTAGAAGAGCGTTTGTATAAGTTAGCAGAGTTTAACCCAATTTTTATTAACTCGCATACAGGTAGAGATTTTTTTACTTTTGATGAAAACTGTGCTATTTTAGAAACTGTTTTTAAGTTTGAAAAAGAAACTGGTATAAACGTATACCATGAAACACACAGAGGTAGGTTTAATTATAGTGCAAAAACTACAGAGAACTTTATTAATAAATTTCCTAATTTAAAACTTACCGCAGACTTTTCACATTGGACAGTAGTATCAGAAAGTTTATTAGAAGACCAAAAAACAGCTGTAGATAAAGCTATAAATAACTCGAGGTATTTACACGCTAGAATAGCAGATACACAAAAGTCACAAGTAAATTACCCTTTTACAGATGAAAATAAAATATACTTAGATACATTTACCAATTGGTGGAAACAAATTATTAGCAATGCTCAAAAGACCAAAAAGGACACATTTTATATTTGTCCAGAATTTGGTCCTTATCCCTATATGCCTTATCAACCTAATACAACAAAACACTTGGTAGACCAATGGGATTTAAATGTAAAAATGATGCAGTATTTAAAGCAACAAAAATTTTAGATAAATAACATATTACTTTTTGCTTTTTAAAAAGCCAAAGCAAGGTCTTTAGATAAAGGAATACTAGCTTTTGCTAATTTTTCTTTATCTATTTTTTTACCCTCTTTAATAAATTTTGTTCCTAAAACGTATGCTTTTGTATTGTTTATGGCATTTACAGCAAGTAGTTCATCGTTTTTAAAATACCATACAGAAATTACATTTTCTTTATTTTGTTCTTCTCTAATAATACTATCTGTGTAGTTATTTGCTAAACCAACAATTTGAAGTTTTATATTATATTGATCTGACCAAAACCAAGGAATTGTATCATAAACGTATTCTTTACCTGCAATAGATGCTGCAACAACTTTTGACTGGTCTACTGCATTTTGTACAGACTCTAACCTTATATAAGTTTTATAATGTGGATTATAATGATAACTGCAATCACCTACTGCATAAATAGACGTATTACTTGTAACACCTGTATTAGAAACACAAATTCCGTTTTTTAAATCTAAGTTTGCCATTTTAGCCAAATCTGTATTAGGAACTACACCTACACCTAAAATAAGAATATCTGCCTTGTAACAAGACCCATCTGTAGAATAAACTTTAGTTACATCTGCTTCATTTTCAATTTTATTTACTTCTTTATTTTCAAAAATTTGCACTCCGTTATGGGTATGTAAATCTCTAAAAAAATTAGAAATAACACTAGTAGCTACTCTTTTTAAAATTCTAGATTCGCGCTCTAAAACAACTACCTCTGCTCCTATTTTTTGCAATGATGCTGCAGTTTCTAATCCAATATATCCGCCACCAATAATAACCACTCTTTTATTTTTACTGGCATTATAAGCTTCTTTAATATTGGCAACATCTTCTGCTGTACGTAAACAGAAATAAGCTTTACAATTTTGCAAACCTGTAATTGACGGTACAATAGGTTTTGCTCCGGTGGCTAAAACTAACTTTGTATAATTAATTTTAGTAGTATCATCTAATACCAACTGTTTGACAGATTCATTTAAGTGAATTACTTTTTTTCCTAAAAGTAACTCTATGTTTTCCTTTTTATAACTCTCTACTGGTTTTAAAAGGTTTTTAACAGATGCATTGTCTGTTAAATAAGTTTTAGATAAAGGAGGTCTGTGGTATGGTAATTCTGGATCTACATCTATTAAAATAATTCTACCCTGCCACTTTTCTTTACGTAAATTAAATGCTGTATTTACACCTGCGTGGCTAGCTCCTATAATTACACAAATATCTTTAGAAGTATACATCCTATTTATTTAGCTACAGTAAAAACAACATTATCTAGTGCATCTGTTACAGGAATTTGACAACAAAGTCTACTGTATTCATTTGCATCATCTGCCAGCTCTAACATATCTGTTTCAATTTCACTTGCTGTACCTACTTTGTCTAAATCTTCTGGAGCAACAAATATATGACAAGTAGCACAAGAGCATACGCCGCCGCAATCGCCATCTATACCAGCTACATTGTTATTTACTGCTAACTCCATAACAGAGCCCTCTGTACCATTTACAGTTATTTTTTCATCACTACTTGTTATAAATGTAATTTTTGCCATTTTATTTTTTCTTAAATGTTGCTTTTAAAAAGTTGTACCCTACTTTTCTATTAAAATCTCCTAAATTCTCTATATTTTCTTCTGCTTCTAAAACAGTAATATCGCTTACTTTTTCTGCTAATAGTTTTACTGTAATTCTCATAATTTGTCTTGCGTGCGTTGCTCCTAAACAATTATGATGACTAAAACCAAAACCTACGTGCGGATTAATTTTTCTATCTAACACTACCTCATCAGCATTCTCAAAAACTTTTTCATCTCTATTAGCAGATGCCCAACATAGAGATATTCTACTATCTGCTTTTACTGCGTGTTGGCAAACTGTAGTATCTTCTGTAACAACACGCCCCATATGGGTTAAAGGAGAAAAATACCTTATAAATTCTTCAACAGCATTGTTAATAATATTAGGGTTAGAATTTATGTATTGTAATGCTTTTTTATTTGCAGAAAAGTAGCTAATCATATTAGTTAAAGCATTAATAACAGTATCTCTACCACCGGCAAAAGTTAATATTAATACACCTTTTACTTCCTCTTTTGTTAGCTTTCTAGCATTTACCTCTGCAGCTAATAATATACTATACAAATCATCAGATGGGTTTTGTATTGCTTTGTCTATTTCTTCATCAATATAATTGTAAAGAATAGCTGCTTTATCACCGTCTAAAGCTTCTCCTTCACTTCTAAATACGTGAGTTCCCCAAGATATCCACTTTACAGACTTATCAAACGGAACATTTAATAAAAGAGTTAAAGCTCTAGATTGTATAACTAATGCCAAATCTGATACCACATCTACTTTATCCTTAGATAAAACATCATCTAAAACAGTACTAATTATAGTAGTTAATTTGTCTTTATAAACATCTTGCAAAGGTCTTTTAAACCAAGCCTCAAGTATAGACCTATATTCTTTATGCATTGGTGGGTCTACCTCAAAAGGTATTTGGCGGGTGGTACGTATATTTACCTCAGAGGGTACTACTATACGACCTGGAACAGCTTCTGATGAAAATGCCTTATAATTATGGGCTGCCTTACGTACATCTTTATGGTTTAGCAACATAACTACAGGGTCTCCCTGATCATCCATTTTACCTATTCCAGAAGTTTTCCTCTCTGCTTTAAAAGCATCTGCAAATTCACACTTTCCCATAAGTATAGTTTAATAGTTTAGATTAAAACAAATATCTATGTTTAAGCAGTAGTATTAATTCTCTATTTCATCAAAAAAATAAACTATTTAATCACTTTAAAATTTAAATTAGACACTAATTAATAAAATAAACTATATTTAATTAAAATTGATGATATGTATATCATCTATATTTACTTAAAATGAAACCAATATTAGAAACTATTCCTTTAGGTGTTGAAAAAAGTATTGTAGCTTTTAATTATATAAATGATAATTTTGAAACACCGTGGCATTTTCACCCACAACTAGAGCTTACTTATATTGAAGAGAGTTATGGTACAAAGTTTATTGGCGATTATGTTGGTGCTTACGAACCAGAAGAATTAGTTTTAATACAATCTAATGTGCCACATTGTTGGACAAATTATAAGAGTAGTGCTATAAAATCTAACTCTTTTGTTATACAATGGAACAAAGATATTTACGCTAACATACCAGAGTTAAAAGAGCTAAATATATTATTTAACACAGCTTCTAAAGGAGTTATTTTTAATAAAAAAGAAAGTAAAAAAGTTATTTCATTATTAAAAGAAACTATAAACCAAGATGGCAGCAATTTGTATGTTTCTCTTTTAAAATTATTATTAAAATTAACCCATATTCCCTACAAAACATTATCTAACAGTAGTTTTACAAAAAACATATCTAACGAGTATACTAGTAAAATATCTAAGGTTCATTCATTTATAGCAGAAAACTATACCCGTAAAATTTACTTAAAAGAAGTAAGTAAAGAGGTAAATATGTCAGAACAATCTTTCTCTAGATTCTTTTTAAAAATTATGGGTCGTACATTTTTTATATTTTTAAATGAGTATCGTATAAATATTGCTACAAGAATGTTACTACACACAAATAAATCTGTCTCCGAAATTGGATACGCTTGTGGTTATGAATCGCTTCCCTTCTTCTTTAAAAAATTTAAAGAACTACACCACTCCTCTCCTGCTCTATACAGAAAAAATTATAGTAAATAATCCTATCAAAAACTTTAGAACGGAATTGCATTAACAATAAATTCATTTGGATTAATGCCTTTTAATAAAAACAAGCAACTTTGGTTTACTAATGTAGTTTGTAACCAGCACCTAACTTTATTAGATGTGCTTTATTAAAAGACAATACAAATGATACAAGAAAAAAAATCTTCTAATTTTAAGCTTAAAGAGTTGCCATCTCTATTAAAAGAAACATATACTTCTTGGATGGCAGATGACCCTTTTAGGCTTAGTGCAATTGTTGCCTATTATACGGTTTTAGCTTTACCTGCATTACTAGTTATTATTATAAATGTTGTTGGTTCTATATGGGGAATAGATATTGTACAAGGAAATTTAACCGAAGAGTTTTCCTCTGCTTTAGGTAGTGATGCTGCTAAAGCTATAGAAAATATTATTGGGGAAACTCAAGGTTCTGATAAAAACCTTATTTCTACTATTATTGGTATAGGAACCTTACTTTTTGGTGCAACAGGTGTGTTTTATCAATTAAAAATATCTTTAAATGAAATATGGAAAATTAAAACAAACCCTAATGCTAAAATCTGGAAAATAATTACAGACCGCGCCCTTAGCTTTGCTTTTATACTAGTTATTGGCTTTTTATTACTTGTTAGTTTTATTGTTACCACTGCAATTAGTGCCTTAAATAATTACATACGCGAGGTTTTACCAGATGTTTTATTATACCTAGCATACATTTTAGATTTTACACTGTCTATTGGTATAATATCTATACTATTTGCTTTAATGTTTAAATACTTACCAGATGCAAAAATTAAATGGAAAACAGTATGGATTGGCGCTATTTTAACAGCTGTACTTTTTGTGGTTGGTAAGCTTTTATTAGGTATTTATTTTGGTCAGGCAGATCCTGGATCTACATATGGTGCAGCCGGAAGCATTATTCTTATACTTTTATGGGTTTCATACTCTTCGTTAATTTTATTTTTTGGAGCAGAGTTTACTTATGTTTTTGCCAAACGATACGGAGATGGTATAGAGCCAAAATCTATTAGTATAAAAAAAGAATAACTGCTTTATAAGAGTTAACCTTTTATCTGATACAATTAAGAGATCTCCGGGTATTTTCTAAAATTTGATGTACACAATAATCACCTAACTAAATACATTAAAATATGAAATACATTAGCCCACACATTATAAGACAAATATTTGTTTTAATGCTTATAGTACTTATGGGCGGACTCATATTTAAAGAAATTCTACCCTATTTAAGTGGTGTTTTAGGTGCTATTACCATTTACGTTATTCTAAAAAAGCCAATGCAAAAATTGGTAAACAAAGGCTGGCTCCCTAACATTGCTGCTATTTTTTTAATGATACTTTCTTTTTTATGTATTATGATACCAATTGCCGGATTAGGGCTAATGATGGGTACAAAAATAAAATACGCTGTAGACAACTCACAAAAAGTTATAGATGCCAGTAAAGAGCAATTACAGAGGGCCGAGTCTTATTTTAATATAGATATGGGTACAGATATAGATACCAGCTCTATTACCTCTTGGCTATCAGACAATCTTCAGAATTTTGCAGGCGGTACTTTTAATATGATTATTTCTATCACTATTATGTATTTTATTCTCTTTTTTATGCTTACCAATAGAAGTAAACTAAAAGAATCTCTGTTTGAATATATACCAATTAAAGACAAAAATTTAAAAACAATAGGTAAAGAAACAAGCGCAAATGTAAAAGCTAACGCTTTAGGCATCCCTTTAGTAGCTATAGGTCAAGGTATAGTTGGTCTTATTGGTTTTCTAATTTTTGATATAGAAGATCCTTTCTTTTGGGCCGCAGTAGTTACTATTGGTTCTATGATACCGTTTGTAGGTAGTGCATTAGGAACTATACCTGTATTTATTTTAGCTCTTTCTAATGGTGATACTTTCCAAGCCTGGGGAATTTTAATTTATGGTTTAGTAGCCATTGGTGCTACAGATAACGTTTTTAGATTGTTTATTTTAAAAAGGTTAGATGATGTACACCCTTTAATTACGCTTGTTGGTGTATTGGTAGGTGTTCCGTTATTTGGTTTTATAGGATTAATTTTTGGTCCTTTATTGGTTAGTCTTTTTTTAATATTAGTACGCATTTACAAAAATCAGTATGGCGAATCTCAGGAAAGTCTTTAAAAACAAAAATCCTCAAAAACATTAAAAAACGCTCAAAAACCTACAAAAAACATCTATTTCTTTCAAAAAAAAACCATAAATGCTTCATTTTACGGATAGCATTAAAAAAGAACCTTTTTCAGTTAATCCAAACTTTTAATCTATTGTAATATTGATGTAACAAGAAAAGTATAACATTCTGTTACATCAGAATATAAAACAATATAATATGAAAATAGGAATTATAGGAAGCGGAAATATTGGAGGTAATTTAGGTAAACATTGGGCAAAAGCAGGACATAATGTTATGTTTAGTTCTAGACACCCAGAAGAATTAGGTAGCTTGGTTAAAGAAGCTGGTCCTAATGCAAAAGCAATGAGCGTTACAGACACTTTTGAAGCTAAAGCAGAAGTTTATGTATTAGCAATGCCATACAAAGCTATAGACCAAATATCTGAGCTTTATGCTGGTGAATACGCAAATAGCGTAATACTAGATGCTACAAACCCATATCCAGAAAGAGACGGAGAAATGGCACAAGACGTTAGAGATGCAAACTACAACGCGTCTGAGTATACTGCTATGAAATTTAGTTCTGCCAAAACTGCAAAAGCTTTTAATACCATTAAAGCTTCAGATTTAAAGAACCGTGCTTTTGAAGACACAGATAAATTATCTGTACCATTTGCAGCACAAGATCAAGAAAGTAAATCTGTAGTAAAAGAATTAATAGAAGATATTGGTTTTGATGCAGTGTATATTGGTAATTTAAGTGATACCAAAATTATGGATCCAGACCAAGAAATATATGGTTTAAGCACATCTAAATCTAATTTATTAGAAACCATAAACTCTCAAAGATCATTTTAAATAGTAATTACTGCCATTTAAAATAAAATACAAACTTAAAAGAAAAATATGCAAATTATATACGAATACCACGATGTTACAGCAAGCAGTAGATTAGAAGCTATAGCTAAAGAAAAACTAGATAATTTACACAAGAAATTCAATTTTGTACACCGTGCAGATGTATTTTTTAAAGTACAAAACAGGTCTGATGATCAAGAGCAAATTTGCGATATACGTTTAAGTATGCCAGGCCCTAGAATTTTTGCATCTACTAATGCAGATAATTTTGAAGCTGCAATAGCAGAGACTGTTCGTGATTTAGAACACCAGCTTAATAAAACAAAAGATAAAATGGGTGTTAGGTAATATAAATTTAGAATAGCAATTGCTTTTTTAAGCAAGAATGAAGAAAGAAACATCACATTAAAAAAAATTACAATGAACACAGATAAAAAAAATAAAGTTAATACAGATACAGAAACTTATAATTCTAACATTACTGAAGAGGACTTACAAGCCATTGGCAAAAAAGGCTTACGAGTAGATACCGGTGACGATGAGTTATTATTAAATAGAAAAGAACCGATAGATTTTCAAGGAAAAGATTTGGATATACCTGGTAGAAACGAAAGTAAAGTATACACCAAAAACAATTTAATTGATGAGGAAAACAGTTTGTTTGGTCAAGGTGGTGAATTAAAAGAAAATTTGGAAGAGCCAGAAAGGGCTAATACAAATAAAGATAACTTATAGAAGCAAGACGTAGAAGAGGAATAAATTAAAAGAACACAAAATGAGCACAGACAAAAATAAATTTAAAACAATAAATCCTGCTACGGAAGAAGTCATAGCAGAGTATACATATTTAAATGGTGATGATGCTGCCAAAAAGGTAGAAGATTGTCACAATGCTTTTTTAGACTGGAAACTAAAATCTTTAGAAGAACGAGCAGATGTATTAAAATCTATTGGTAAGACTTTAGAAAAACACAAGGATAGTTATGCTACGCTAATGACCCAAGAAATGGGTAAACTAATTAGCCAAAGCTATGAAGAAATAGATCTATGTATTGCTATTTGTAATTACACAGCAACAGAAGGAACAAAACAATTACAAGACGAGGAAAGACCACTTTATGATGGTGGCAAAGGTACTATACACTACTCGCCAATTGGTGTAGTTTACGGTATACAACCTTGGAATTTTCCTTTGTACCAACCTATACGTTATTCTATTGCTAGCTTAATGGCTGGTAATGGTGTTTTACTAAAACACGCTAAAAATGTAACTGGTTGTGCTTTAAAGTTAAAAGAAATATACGAAGAGGCTGGCTTACCAAAAAATCTGTTTCAAGTACTTGTTATAGACCATGATGTGTCTGATGAAATAATTGCTAACAATTATGTTAAAGGTGTTACTTTAACTGGTAGTTCTGCTGCTGGTAAACACGTTGCTGTAAAATCTGCAGAGGCAATTAAAAAAACAGTTTTAGAACTGGGTAGTAATGATGCATACATTGTTTTAGATGATGCAGACGTTAACAAAGCAGTAAAAATCTGTGCAGAAGCTAGACTATATAATAACGGAGAAACGTGTATTGCTGCAAAAAGATTTATAGTAGCAGATAAAGTCTATGATGCATTTAAAACTGAATTTGTTAGCATTATGAAAAGTATGACATATGGTGACCCTACCAAAGATGAATTTGATTTAGGACCTATTGCACGTAAAGATTTAAGAGAGCAACTGCATGATAAAGTAGAAAAAAGTGTAGAAAAGGGTGCAGAGATTTTGTGCGGCGGAAAAATACCTGATACAAAAGGGTACTACTACCCTTCTACCGTAATTGCAAACATTACTCCAGACCAACCCGCATATAGCGAAGAACTTTTTGGTCCGGTTGCATCTTTAATAAAAGCAAAAGATAATGATGATGCTATGCGTATTGCAAATGATAGCAAATTTGGCTTAGGTGGTGGTATTTTTAGTGAAGATATTGATAAAGCCATGGACCTAGCTAAAAATTATTTTGATACAGGTATGATACATATAAACTCTTACGGTTTAGCATACCCAAATATGCCTTTTGGTGGAGTTAAAAACTCTGGTTATGGAAGAGAACACGGAGGTTTTGGTGTACGCGAATTTATTAACGCAAAAGCCATTACACAAGGCAGCTAAAACATAAAAAATAATACTCTTTACAAACGCTAAATCTTAAGACTAAGATTTAGCGTTTTTTTGTAAAAAACAGTAATTGTACTCTTAAATCATATGAGCAAAAAAGTAAACTATTTGCGTTAATCTACCCCTTACATTACTCGTAAATTTGAGTATGATATTAAACGGACTATATCACTAAAAATAAGTTCGGTAATTTAATCTTTATATAAAAATGACAACATACACTGAACAAGTAGGAACAAAATTAAACAACTTATTAGAAAAAACATACGATGCTGAAAAAGGGTATAAAAAAGCAGCAGAAAACACAGACCACAACGCACTAAAAACATACTTTAATAAAAGAAGTCAAGAGCGTTATGATTTTGGACATCAGTTAAAATCTGAAATTGCTAGGTTTGGAGAAAAACCAGAAAAAGGTGGTAGTATTACCGGTACTATGCACAGAGCTTGGATGGATACCAAAGCATTTTTTGCAGACCAAGAAGCAGAAGCAATGTTAGAAGAATCTATTAGAGGAGAAAAAGCAGCTGTAGAAGAGTATGAAAGTGTTTTAAATGATACCACTTTACCGTCTAGTACTGCTAGCGTGTTATTAACACAAATGAATACCATAAAATCTGAACTAAACACTATCAAATTTTTAGAAGATATTAGCTAGTACAGTTAAAAAAATATAGAATAAAAAAGGGATGCAATATGCATCTCTTTTTTTATACTTAAATTCTA
>NZ_JBDVAA010000057.1:0-13194 GCF_039943695.1 Cellulophaga sp.
AGCAAAAGATTACAATTTCTTATTATACTGATTTAGAGCTTGTTTACAAAATGTAAAATACTGGTAAAAACTACTATCTTTGCAATTACAAATTTAGAACACAGATGAACTTAGATCTTATACCTCAAATAAAACACACAAAAAGCGACAATTTTTTCTTACTATCTGGCCCTTGTGCTATAGAAGGAGAAGATATGGCTTTGCGCATTGCAGAAAAAATAATTACAATTACAGATAAGTTAGAAATTCCTTATGTTTTTAAGGGAAGTTTTAAAAAAGCAAACCGTAGTAGAGTAGATTCTTTTACAGGTATTGGCGATGACAAAGCACTTAAAATTCTTAGAAAAGTTTCTGAAACCTTTAATGTTCCTACTGTTACAGATATTCATGAAGTATCTGATGCTGAAAAAGCTGCAGAATATGTAGATATCTTACAAATACCTGCTTTTTTAGTTAGACAAACAGATTTAGTTGTAGCTGCTGCAAATACAGGTAAAGTTGTGAATCTTAAAAAAGGACAATTTATGAGTCCAGAAAGTATGCAACACGCCGTTACTAAGGTTACAGATAGCAACAACCAGCAAGTTATGGTTACAGACCGTGGTACTATGTTTGGCTACCAAGATATGATTGTAGATTTTAGAGGCATACCAACTATGAAGCAATATGCACCTGTTGTATTAGATGTAACACACTCTTTACAACAGCCAAACCAATCTTCTGGTGTTACAGGTGGTAGACCAGATATGATAGAGACCATTGCTAGAGCTGGTATTGTAACTGGTGCAGATGGTATTTTTATGGAAACACATTTTGACCCAGCTAATGCTAAAAGTGATGGCGCAAATATGTTACACCTAGACCATTTAGAGCGCGTACTAACAAACCTTGTTGCTATTAGAAAAACTGTAAATAGTTTAAAATAGAACATCAATTCATCAATCAAAAAACCAATCAAACTTACCAAACCAATGTTTAAAAACATCGTATTATTTTGTATTGCTTTAATAAGCACTACACAACTTGTTGCGCAAGAAAGTTACACATTTGGACAATTATCTGATTTTGATAAAAACTTTACTGTTTACGAAAAAGATAGTACAGCTAATGCTGTTGTACTTTATGAAAAAGGGAATAATCAATTCTTAGTAATTGATAACAAAATTTTAATCGAAAAAAAATATTATGTAAAAATTAAAATTTTAAAAAAAGAAGGTCTTGGTAATGCTAATATTATTATACCATTTAAATCTACTGAAAAAATTTCTGAAATAGTTTTTGATATAAACGCAATTACTCACAATAAAGATTCTCAAAATAATCTATCTCAAAGTGATATCTACCGAGTTGGTATCGGACTAAATTTAGGTGCGGTAAAATTTGCTTTCCCTAATGTAAAAGTTGGTAGTATTATAGAGTATGAATATACTTTATTGTCTCCATTTATTTATAATTTTAAAGGATGGGAGTTTCAGAGTAATATTCCAAAAATATATAGTGAATTTAATGCTAAAATACCCGGAAACTATAAATATAACAGAAGTTTAATAGGTTTTTTAAAGTTAGATATTAACGAATCTAAAAAAGAAAAGAATTGTTTTAATGTTGGATTTGCTTATGCTGCAGAATGTGAAGTTTTAAAATATGCTATAAATGATATCCCAGCCTTTGATCTAGATGAAGAATTCACTCTATCACCTCTTAATTATCTTTCTAGAATAGATTTTGAATTAGCTTCTACCGTGAGTTTTAACATAGGTAAAGTTCATAATTACACAGCAAGTTGGGAAGATGTAGACAAAGAATTTAAAAAAGATAAAAACATAGGTAGGCAATTAACTAAAAAAGGTTTTTTTGAAAAAAATGTACCAGAATCACTATTAACAGAGGGTGACTCTTTAACCAGAGCTAAAAACATTTTTAATTTTGTTAAAGATAGGTTTACTTGGAATAACAAGTATGGTATTTATAGAAACATAAGGGTAAAAAGTGCTTTTGATAATAAAACGGGAAATATAGGTGAAATAAATATATCTTTAATAAACTTACTTAATAGCGCCGGTTTAAAAACAGATTTAGTACTACTATCTACCAGAAGTAATGGATTACCAAAAAAATCGCACCCAGTAATATCTGATTTTAATTATGTTATAGCCAAAACAGTAATTGGAGGTAAAACTTATTTACTAGATGCATCTGACAAGTTAATGCCATTTGGTATGCTACCTTACAGAGCATTAAACTACCAAGGTAGAGTAATGGATTTTAAAAACGATAGTTACTGGGAAACTATTACGCCAGAAGAAGATAATCAACTTTATGTTTTAGCTAACTTAGCATTAGATCCAGAAAGTCATAAAATTACAGGTTCCTACAATGAAATGAATAGTGGTTATTTAGCTATTGAAAGAAAAAAAGTTTTAAATAGTACTACAGAAGATGATTATTTAAACGATAAGGAAAAAGAGATTGGAGCTAGTGCGGAAATTGACGAATATAATTTAGTTGAAGAACAAAGCAATGAAAAACGTACTGTTGAAAATTTCTCATACACTAATAACACCATACTAGACCAAAATACATTATACATAAACCCGTTTTTAGTTAAGTCTTTTGGCTCTACTAACCCTTTTACTGCCGAAGAGCGTAAATATCCAGTAGATTTTGGATTTAAACGTACTTATACATATGCAGCCAAAATAACTATTCCAACAGAATATACCATTGAAGAAATACCAAAAAATATTAACTTATCTTTACCTAACAAAGGAGGCAGATTGCAAATGTTGGTCAACTCAAAATCTAACTTAATTACAGTATCTTTTAAATTAATAATAAATAAAGAACAGTACAGTCCCAATGAATATTTTTCATTAAAAGAATTATTTAAACAAGTAACTAATGCTCAAAACAATTCTTTAATCGTTTTAAAAAAAGCATAACTTAATGTTAATTCGATAAAAAAAATCATAAATATTTCAGATTTAACTAGTTATTTTCTTACAAATCCAATACTTTTATCTTTCAATCAAAAATTAGATAAAGGATGAAAATCATAAAATGTTTATTTGCATTAACACTTGTTGTGCTTAGTTTCTCTTGTAAAGAAAAATCTAAAGAAAATGGAGTTACTATTGGCTCTTTATACATTTCTAAAGCTACGTTAAAACCTGGTGACTCACTAGATCTTAAATACACAACAGACGCTAATGAAGAAGATATTAGTGCTTTTTATTATTACACTGTAGGCTCTAAAACCTACCCTGTAGATATTACGCTAAATAAAGCAGATAGTTTATACAAATCTACCATAGTTATACCAGACTCTGCTACTGCCGTAGCTCTAAACTTTAAGAATAAAAAAGAATTTGACACTAACAATGATAAGGGATATCTTTTTCCACTTACTACTTCTACCGGAGATACAATTCCAGGTGCAATAGCTGGTTTGGCTAATTACCAATTAAGGATGGGCAATAATCTTGGTTTAAAGGTTGATGAAAAGATTGCTTTTGAAAAGATAAAGTCAGACCTGCTTTCTAATAAAGATTTACAAAAAGACTGGGATATGGTTTTTCCTAGAACTTATATAGCTAAAGATAAAGCTGGTGCAAAAGACTACATTAATTCTAGAGTAGCTTATTACAACAGTAAAACAGATTTATCTGAATTAGAATATAAAAATCTAGTGTCTTTATACCAGACTATTGAGAAAAAAGAAAAAATAGATTCTCTACAAATTGTAATGGAAGAAAAGTTTCCTACAGGGACTATGGCGCAACAAAAAGCCTGGTCTACTTTTTATAATGAACAAGACTACGATAAAAAAAAGGAATTGTTTGAAGAGTTTAAAACTAAGTTTGGAGCAAAAAGCAGGTTAAAAGATGTTGTAGCTACAAGACTTGCATCAGCCGCTATAGAAAACGGAAAAAAAGAAGAGTATGCAGAAATTATGGATCAAGTATCTGATAAAAGTATGTTGCCAAGCGCATATAATACTCTTGCTTGGAACTATGCAGAGAAAGGTGAAAATTTAGAATTTGCGTCAGAAATATCTAAAAAATCTTTAGACATAACAAAGCATGCAATTAATAATCCGGTTGATAAGCCTGTTTACATTACAAAATCTCAGTACATAAATAATATGACAAGTACTTACAATATGTATGCAGACACTTATGCTTTAATTAAGTATAAACAAGGCGAAATTGCAGAAGCAATTGCATACCAAAAAGAAGCTGTTGCAGATGGAAAAGACCCACAATTAAATGAGCGTTATGTTATGTTTTTAAATTCTGATAAAAAACACGATGTTATTTTAAAAGAAGCTGCTTTATTTATTAAAGAAGGAAACACTACTGCTAAAATTAATGACTATTACAAACAAGCATATATAGCAAAAAATGGTTCTGAAGATGGTTTTACAGAAAATTTTGAGGCTCTAGAAAAAGTTGGTTATGACAAGTTGGTTGCTAAAACCAAAGAAGAAATGATTGATAAAAAGCCTAAAAACTTTAAATTAAAAAATACAAAAGGAGAAACCGTAGAACTTGCTGCTTTAAAAGGTAAAACAGTAATATTAGATTTTTGGGCTACATGGTGTGGACCTTGTAAAGCTTCTTTCCCAGGAATGCAACAGGCTGTAAATAAGTATAAAGATAATGACAATGTTGTTTTCTTATTTGTAGACACTATGGAAAGTGGAGATTTTGATACAAGAACCAAACTAGCAGGCGACTTTGTAAAAAATAACAACTACAGTTTTAATGTTGTAATAGACAATCCTGTAAAAGAAGGTAGTAGAGCTTACGAAGTAGCATCTAATTTTGAGGTTAATGGTATACCAACTAAGGTAATTATTGGCCCTGACGGAAATATAAAATTTGTATCTGTAGGCTATAGTGGTAGTACAGATAAATTAGTAAAAGAATTATCATTAAAGATTGACTTACTAAACTCGTAACCATTTACATTTAGTTATCAATAAGGCAACTCTAACCAGTTGCCTTTTCTTTTGCTTAGTTTTTAAAAGTAGATTTAGAACTTCTCGTTTCTAACAGCATAAGCATCACTTAAAACTGTTTCCAATACAGTGTTATTTACCTCATCTAAAGAAGTGTAGCGTAAAGATTTCATTTTTTTACGTCCATCAACAACCAGTAGCTCTGTATATTTTGTTAAATGTTGCCCGTTTTTAAAAACTAAGTCTACGTAGTTTTTATTACAGTTTAAATGACAAAACGGTTTGTCATCAATATAAAAATAAGGTAAACTATACTTAAATTTTAAGTCTACACTAGGCAGTGTACGAACTATAACTGCCTGTAAATGCATTAAAATAACTCTGTAATTTTCTGGTGCATTGTATATATACTCTTCTGCTGGTTTCATATTTTAAATATATAAATTTTAAAAAGGCTATTGCAAAATTGATTTATTTTAGTTTACTTTGTTTTTCAAAGTACTTTAAATATGGATTCTAAAAAATACTTAGACGACATTTCTGAGATTAAAAATATGATGAGCAAGTCGTCTCGTTTTATGTCTTTAAGCGGACTATCTGGAATATTAGCAGGTGTATATGCCTTAATTGGAGCATATTTGGCTCATAATATTATACGCCCTATTAAAACAGAACCTAGCGAATTAAAACGTTTTTTTATGACGTTTGGAGCATTAGATAGTTTACTCATAATTGCCTTGAGTGTTATGGTTTTAGCCTTAATTACAGGAACTATATTAACTTATTTTAAAGCCAAAAGAAGTGGTGAAAAAATGTGGGACGTATCTAGCAAACGTTTGCTACTAAACTTTTTATTACCGCTTGTAGTAGGCGGACTTTTCTGTTTGGTACTGATACAATACGAATACATAAAAATTGTAGCTCCTGCTACCCTTATTTTCTACGGGTTAGCCTGTGTTAATGCTAGTAAATATACCTTAGGCGGTGTACGTTATTTAGGTATTACAATAATTGCTATTGGTTTAATATCTACCCAATTTGTTGGTTATGGTTTGTATTTTTGGGCTTTAGGTTTTGGAGTTTGCCATATTTTATATGGATCTTTAATGTACTTTAAACACGACCGTAAGTAAATATGAGTATTATAAATAATATTAACAAAGCATTTGATCACCGTATTAGGCTAGGCATTATGTCTATTTTAATGGTGAATGATTATGCCGATTTTAATATGCTTAAAGAATTGCTAGGCGCTACAGATGGTAATATTGCAAGCCACACAAAAGCGTTAGAAAAAGTAGCATATATTAAAGTAGAAAAACAGTTTATAGGAAGAAAACCAAACACTAGATATTCTGCAACAAACTTAGGCAAGCTAGAGTTTAAAAAACATATTAACGCACTAGAAAAATTAATAGGAAAATAACAATTCTATTTTTTTGCTTTTTCACTTTGAAATACAAAGTACTTTAAATAAACAAATATGAGAGCATTACTGTTAGAAAAATTATATGATTGGAGTAAAATACCCTACCAAAAGTTTTTAAAGAAAAACAATGCTTGGAACATAAAAATTAGCACATTACTAAACTATCCTAAAGACACTTTAGGCAATGGTCTGGGACTTTTTATAACCAAACATAATTTTGAATTACAAGACAAATTAGAAAGTCATGATGTGTTTCATGTACTAACAAATACAGGTATTACAGTGCCAGAAGAAGTAAGTATGCAGTTTTATCTTATGGGTAATGGCAAACGCAGTTTGTATTTATACTCTGTTGTGTTTTTAGGACTACTACTCTACCCAGATTATTTTAAAACATTTAAAAAAGCATACTATAAAGGCAGCAAGGCATTACAATTTCATCAACTAGATTTTTTAAAAATGCTGCATTTACCAATACAAAAAATTAAAACAACCTTTTTAATATCATAAATATGAAACAGAAATTAATTTTATTTATAAAATCAAATTTTAGCTTATTAGCCGCAATAAGTTTTGCCTTTTTAATTTTAGCGGTACGTATAAAAATTACAGGTTCTTTATTTTTTACTTTTTTAGTGTGGAACTTATTTTTGGCTGGTTTACCCTATTTATTTTCTCAGCTATTAAAGTACCTAAACAATAGTAATGGTAATAAAATACTGCAATTAGGATTTTTTGCAATGTGGATGCTATTTTTACCTAATAGCCCATATATTATTACAGATTTAGTGCACTTGCAAAATGAAAACTCTATAATGGTATGGTTAGATTTGCTTCTAGTTTTTGTGTACGCAATTATTGGTCTATTACTTGGGTTATTTTCTATGATAGATGTTTACCATGTACTTAAAAGCAAATACAACACTAAAAACGCCAATTTTTTTATGATATACTTATGCCTACTTTGTGGCTACGGCATATACCTAGGTAGGTTTTTGCGTTTTAACTCTTGGGATTTATTTACCAAACCACAGGTACTATTGTACAATATTGCACACAGTTTAACCAATTACAACGTATGGGCAATGACTTTTGCTTTTGGTGGCTTGCTATATATTTTATTTTGGACGTTACAGTCTAAACTAATTATAAAAAAATAAGTTAATCTGTACCATCTACATAGTCTTGTAGATAAGAAAACCTATCGGTTAACTTGCCATCTTTTGTCATTCTAGCACGTTCTAACACTCCGTCTTTATCGTTATTAAAAAAGGCGGGGATAACGTGTTTTATAAAAGATTCTCCAAAACCTACGCTTGCATCTCTTGGCAACTCGCACGGTAAATTATCTACTGCCATAACTGCAATAGCGTTAGGATCTTTATAATCTGTTTCTTGCTCTGTGTTGGGGTTATACCCATATACAGGATCTGCAATAGTAGATGCTTTTATGGTAGATGCTACAGGACCATTAATATCACAACTAACGTCTGCAACTACTTTAATTTTAAAATTGGGTTGCTTGGCATCTTCTCTTGTAAACAAATATGGTGCTCCGTCTCCATAAAAATGACCCGCTATGTAAAAATCTGTTACTTTGGCAAACCTAAAAAAGTTAGATTTATATTCTGATGGATCTGTAAAAAACTCTTGTTTATTACTACGTTCACCATCTTTACGTGTGTTATAATCTAAAACGTCTATTTGGCAATATACTGGTATATTAAAATCATTTTTTAAGTATTCTTTTAAACTTACTTGTTCTAAGCCCATACCGTCTAACATTTCTTTAGCTCCGTTACCTACACGACCTTTACCTGTTAGTAGTATTTTTATATTGGGAAGTTTAATTTTTTTTAATTCTGATATTAATGCTGCTTGGTCTTTTAGGGTTTCGGCCTTTGGCAATGCAAATGTACCGTACTTTAGACCATAGGCTCTAAAACCATTGTAAGCGCCAACAATACCTGCGTACCTACCAAATGCAACTAAACGTGTTTTTTTAGTGCTTACAATAACCTCATGATCATAAAACTCTATGTTTTTGTCTAAAATTGCTTTTAGTAAGTTTCTGTTGTAAGGCTGCTTTTTGATGGTGTGCGAAAAGAAAAAATATTTTTTATTTGGTATTAATGAGTCTATTGGTACTTCTTTTACACCAATTAACACATCACAATTTTCCATTTCTTGCGTTACGGTTACATTATTATCTGTGTATTCTGAATCTTTATAAACCCTAATGTCTGACGGTTCTACCAATACTTGGGCTTGTGGGTAAGTAGTATTTACTTTTTTACAGGCTTGTGGTGATAGCACTACTCGACGGTCTGGCGGGTTTTTGCGTTCTTTAATAATTCCGAATTTCATAGAAAATTGTTTTGTAACTTAAACTTTAAGTATAGTTGTAAATGTAACATATGACAAGATGACAAGCAAAACTTTTTTTGGAATACTTTTTGAACTACCTTTGCCGACCGCGTTAGGGATAGTAGCGGCATCTTTTTTAAGTTCTTATTTTTTTAGAACTTAAAAAAATATAGCGAATAGCCCGTTAAAACGCCATAATAATTACTAAAAAATTGGGGCCGACTGGTTTTGACAGCGAGACTAATTGAACGGTAAGCACGTCGTGTAATGGCATTGAAACACGTTAAAGGCTAGACCAACTTTTTAAACGGCGAGAATAACTACGCTTTAGCTGCATAATCTGAATTATAGTAAGATTGGCCTAGGTACACAAGGTGTACAAGCTTTATGTCTCCGGAAAGCCTTTGTTGACGGCGTTCCATTTTGAGGCATCGTAAATGTCAATATAGATTAGGTAGCGCTTTGATGCCTTTTTGAAACTAAAGAAGATAAGTTATAAGTGGGTTGTCTTTAACCAGCTTATAAACGAAAACCCAAGAAAAGAATAAGCGTGTAGAAAGCTCTTTAATTACTTGTTTGGACGAGGGTTCGAATCCCTCCGGCTCCACAACAACAATTAGGTTGTAAAAACTTAAAAACCTGCTCATTTAATTGAGCAGGTTTTTTTATTTTAATAACTGTATTTTACTATTAACTAATAGGTTCGTTGTCTACTGTTGCTTCTAATACATTTTCTATTGCGTCTGGAATGTTCTCTAGAATATCATACCCTGTTAGCTGCTCTATATTGTCTACTGTAGTTAAAAACTGTGTCCAGTCTGTACTAATATATTGGTTGTTAGGTACATTAATGGCTATTACTCTGGTTGATGTTGTTACACGGTTTATGTCATTGGTGCCGTTTGGCAATATTAATGCTACTTTCCAAAAAGAATCTGGAACTGTTATTTCTCCGTTAGAAATTGTAGTAAAATAACCATTACTACCTATACCTCCAGTGCCTGTAACTCCTGCTATAATGTGTATCTCGTTTCCGTTTTGTATTAAGGTTCTTAAATAATTCTCGAAATTAGCCCATGACTTTCTGTTATTGTCTGGTGCTTGCGGTGCTATGTTTGTCATGTAATAAGTACTTTCATTAGAATCTGGATCTCCGTTTCTATCTGCTGACGGACAAATATGACCACGGTCAAAACCAGAATTTGTATAGTCGCTACTGGTTGCTTTAAAAAAACTACTTGGTAAATCTTGATCTGATTTAAAACAGTTACAACGTGTTGCTGTTCCTGTCCAAGCTGTGCTTAAATGCCAACTAACCCAATTTGGGGTTCCGTTACTATTGTTATATGACAATGCAAAATCTGGTTTAGACAAAAAATAGTTATTGGCTGTACTTGCTGCATTAGATGGGTTACCAAAAGTGATATTACTATCTATATCTGGATTTGTATTATTTAGTGGAGCAGCATCTATTTCTATATTATCTATATTAATTCTGCTACCACCACCAGATATTTTAAAAATTCCGTAGCGTACACTTGTGGTATCGTTAACCTGAAATGTAACTGTATTTAATGTGGTTGAGTTTGATGTAACTGTTGCTCCTACTAAGTACCAAGAGGCTCCATTATCATAAGACGCCATTAGCCTCCAGTCTGAAGCACCGTTGGTACCATAAACAGCGTGGCGTATACGAACAGTACTTGCGCCATTATCCATATTAAAATTCATTACAGCATAACCATTATTTCTAATGCGTATAGATTTACTACCATATTTTCTGTCGTTTGCTAATGAACCAATAAGCGCATCGTTTAAATACCATATACCAGAAGAAGGTATATTTACAGTATTGGCTGCGTAACTACCCTTAGAGGCAGACTCAAAGGTTTCCATAAAACTCTCTGTTTTTTGAGATTTAGAAACGTGCTTATGAGATCCGTGATTGTCTTGGTGATAACTTTTTACGTCTAGTTCTCCGTTTATAATTATTATTTGCGGATTGTTAGGCTCATAAACTTGACTAGAATCGTCTGTTGTACAGCTACTAATTAGTAATGATGCTAATACAACTACATAGGTAAACTTAAATTTTGAATGTTTCATTAAAGTAGGTTTTAAATGATTGGGACAACAAATGTAGTCATTTACCTACCTTAAATGTATTTTTACTTATAGTTTAACATTAATATTTTATCATCTTAACATTTAGCATAACACTACATATCAGACATTTACAACAAGAAAGAATTATATATAACTGGCAAACAAATTACACTTACCTATTTTTATTTATAAATTTAGTTGGATCTAAATAGCCTTTTTTAGTTTTTGAATATCCTGGGCCTACTGGTAAATTTATATCTTCTCTTACCTCTAAATGTAAGTGCGCTAAATATTGACCATCTGCATTGCCAATTGTTGCTATTTTTTGTCCTTTTTTAACAAACTCCCCTTTTTTAACTATAATAGTATTGCAGTGTGCGTATAAAGACTCTACTATTTTACCATCTGCTTTAAGGTGCCATACTCTTATTACTTTTCCCCAACCACCTCCTATATCTTCTGCAAAGTTTACATAGCCATTTGCTATGGAATAAATGGGATCTCCTAGGTCTGTGTTGCCACCAGTAACGGCATTCCAGTCGTCTCCTAAATGGTTATTTTCTCCAAATACTTGCGCATTGTAATACCCTTTTGCATTTGGTTTACCAACAGGGAAATTAAAATTAGTTGCTATATAGTCTGTTTTACTTTTAAATATATTTTTAACCTCTTGTTCTTTGCTTACTATAGGCACAACCTGCTCTTTTACTTGCTCTTGTTTTTGCTTGTTCTGTTCTTGTTTTTCTTGACCTTTAGAAAAAGTACAAGCAGCGCATAGTAGTAATAGTAGTGTGTATTTTAGAAGTCTATAATTTATCATATTAAATTAGCCAAGCGGTTCTTATAGGTTTAAATATTATTTTACATCCTTAGATTTTATTACCCCATTTATACTTTTATATTTTTTGTATGAGGTAATTTTTCCTGTATCATAAATATATTCATCATAATAATCTTGTGTAATATGATACACAAAATAATGTCCTTGAAACGGTTTATTATTTTTGTATTTACACGTCACAAATTTACCCGTAAACGGATTTAAACTTTTTTTTAGGGTAAGAACATCATTTACAAATGTATTTTCTGTTATTAATTCACCTTCATAAAATATGCTTTGTACTCCTTCTTTTTTTTTGTCCTTGTAATGGGTATGTGTAACTTGTAACCAACTCTTTTTAATATCTAATCCATTTATAGGTTCATTATCTTTATATATACCAAATCCTATTTTATTGCCCTTACTAGTGTACCAATACACGCTATCCTTTTCTTTACCATATACTGTTGTAGCTAAAGGGTAAAAATCGTTTGGTGACAAAAATTCTATTCTCTTGGCCGTTACACCATTTTTATACAAATATTTAACTGTTGCAGCCTTATATATACCATTGTATACATCGCCATTTTTATATTCGCTAGTATACTCTATTTCACCGTTTTTTAAATAAACCGTAGTTTTTCCTTCTAATATTCCGTTGATATAGTTAGCTGTATTTGTTTTTCTTCCTTTTATATCATAAAAGGTAATTTCACCTTCCATAACTTCTTTTTCTAGGTTAGAAAAATGACCGTTCATTTGTAGCACACCATTTATAAAATAGTCTTTTACGTGAAAAAGAGAATCGTTTTTTTTGGTTACAAGTCTATAAAATTCAGCTTTATCCTTGGTTGTTTGTTTCCAATTTTCATCAAAATAAATTTTTGATTGACTGTAAGTATTCTGAAAAAGAAACAAGCATACAAATACCATTACAATTTTTTTTAGACCTCTGGTTTTTACAGTGTTCATTATATTTTTTTAAAAAAAATTAAGTTGATAGCCCTTCTAAATTTGCCTCATCTATAAGTTTCACTAGCTCATACTTTTTTAGCAAAAAAATTAAATATTTCCCCATTTGTTTAGAACAGCTACTTTTATAGTTATTTTTATTTTGAACATCTTCTACATCTATATTTCCTGTAATTGAAGAAATACGTACTTGAGCTGCTATTTTACCTTTATAATACATTAGAAACACTAAATTGTAATGATGCAACAATGCTCTAGATTGATCGTATGATTCTGGCCTTTTCAGCTTTCTTATAAATATATCTTGGTCTTTTTTACTTAAAAAAGCATAACCTAATTCTTTTTTGTATTCCTTAACTTTTGTTCCTGGAGTAGACATTTCTTTAGACTGTATATTCCAAATTGAAAACTGAATACTATCTACTGCAACGGATATTAAATTTTGTTTAGGTTTATCTACTTGAGAAAAACAAACTGAAGAAATTAATAACAAACATAAAATTAGTATCTGTTTCATATTTTATAAATTAGTTAAAA
>NZ_JBDVAA010000058.1:0-9195 GCF_039943695.1 Cellulophaga sp.
GAGGCAGGTAAGTATGGAGCAGTGGGAGTAATTGTTAGGTCTGTTAACTTACGTTTAGATGATTATCCCCATACAGGTTCTATGAGTTATGGAGATACACCTGTAAAAAACAGAATTCCTGCAGCAGCAATTAGCACCAATGGAGCAGAGCTATTGTCTACAGCCTTAAAACTAAATCCAAAGACAAAGTTCTTTTTTAAGCAAAATTGTAAACAGTATAATGATGTACAATCTTATAATGTTATAGGAGAAATAAAAGGCAGTACTTATCCTAATGAAATTATTGTAGTAGGCGGACATTTAGATTCTTGGGATTTGGGTGATGGTTCTCATGATGATGGTGCAGGAGTGGTACAAAGTATGGATGTACTTCGTTTAATAAAGGCATCTGGTTACAAACCAAAACGTACCATAAGAGCTGTATTGTTTATGAATGAAGAAAATGGTTTGCGAGGAGGTAATAAATATGCAGAAGTAGCTAAAAGTAAAAGAGAAAATCACATTTTTGCTTTAGAAAGTGATGCTGGTGGGTTTTCGCCAAGAGGATTTTCTTTTGACTGTTCCACAGAGAATTATGAGCAGATAAATAGCTGGAGGAACTTATTTAAACCTTATTTAATTCACTTGTTTGAAAAAGGTGGTAGCGGAGCAGATGTTGGTCCGTTAAAAAAAGACAATATTGTTTTAGCAGGTTTGCGCCCAGATTCTCAACGTTATTTTGACCATCACCACGCAGCTAATGATACATTTGAGCACGTAAATAAGAGGGAGTTAGAATTAGGAGCAGCTACAATGACAAGCTTGGTGTATTTGTTTGATAAATACGGTATTGTATCATCAAAAAAGATAAAAGGATAATAACAAATTCTTAAACGTCTGGGCTTTTGTTAACAAAAAACAATGACTATCTTTGCGGCTCATAAAAAATAAGCGATATGCAAGACGGAATTTACGCAAAATTCAATACTACTAAAGGAGAAATTTTAGTAAAATTAACGCACGATAAAACACCAGGTACAGTTGGTAACTTTGTAGCCTTAGCAGAAGGTAACTTAGAGAACTCTGTAAAGCCTCAAGGAACACCATATTATAACGGATTAAAATTTCATAGAGTTATACCAGATTTTATGATACAAGGTGGTTGCCCATTAGGAACAGGTACTGGAGATGCTGGTTATAAGTTTGATGATGAGTTTCACCCAGATTTAACACATTCTGGTCCTGGAGTATTATCTATGGCTAATGCAGGTCCTGGAACAAACGGGAGTCAGTTTTTTATAACTCACATTGCTACACCTTGGTTAGATAACAAACACACAGTTTTTGGAAACGTAGAGAGCGGACAAGATGTTGTAGATGCAATTGCACAAGATGATACTATTGAAAGTTTAGAAATAGTTAGAGTTGGTGCAGAAGCAGAAAAATGGAATGCTGTTGAAGCTTTTAGAACTTTTGAAGGTTCTAGAGAAAAAAGATTAGCAGAAGAAAAAGCTAATGCAGAAGCAGAAATGGAAAAATTAGCAGCAGGTTTTGAGTCAACAGATTCTGGACTACGTTACAAAATTATTCAAACAGGTAGTGGAGCACAAGCAGAAAGTGGTAAAACAGTATCTGTACATTATGAAGGTTCTTTAACTAGTGGTCAAGTTTTTGACTCATCATACAAAAGAAACCAACCAATAGATTTTCAATTAGGAGTAGGACAAGTAATTCCAGGTTGGGATGAAGGTATTGCTTTATTAAAAGTAGGAGACAAAGCGCGTTTTGTTATACCATCTAATTTAGCATACGGTAGTGCAGGAGCAGGCGGAGTTATACCTCCAAATGCATCACTAATTTTTGATGTAGAATTAATGGATGTAAAATAGTTTTAAAAACTACTACGCATAATTTTTTTTAAGGCCTCTCTTTTCTAAAGAGAGGTTTTTTCGTTTATATAAAAAACTACCATTTACACTTACAGTAAGTAAAATAATATTTACAACAATTAGTACAGATAAAATAAGAAAAAAAGTAATCATACTTATATAGGTTAATTTGTTCAAATTAAGGTTTATACTTACATAACAATTATGTTGACAAAAACCCTACCAACTTTCTTCATATAACTTAGGGGGTGTTAATTATATGTACTTCTTTAGGTAGATTCACATTTGTTAAAAGGGTTGCGTAAAAAGTTAATTTAATTGTAATTTTTGCGTAATTTTGCATCTAATTGTAAGCAAATTAGGTGTTTAATAAAGTATTTGTTGGTATGAAAAGTAGTACGCTAGAATCATTAAAATATCCAATAGGACATTTTTCGTGTCCTACTGAAATTTCTATTCAGGAAATAAATAAATGGATAACTGTTTTAGAATCTTTTCCAGTTAAGCTTACAAATATTGTATTAAATTTAAATGAAGAACAATTAAATACACCTTACAGACCAAACGGATGGACGGTTATACAATTAGTGCACCATATAGCAGATAGTCATCACAATAGTTATACGCGTTTTAAATGGGCACTTACAGAAGATGCACCTGTTATAAAAGCATATGAAGAAAAAGATTGGGCTAATTTGGTAGATGCTTCTACATCACCAGTAATATTGTCTTTAAATTACATAACTGCACTACACGCAAAATTGGTTTATTTATTAAAGGGGTTAACAGATGATCAACTAAATAGATCTTTTATTCACCCTTATGGTAAAACAAAAGTTACAGTAGCAGAAAATATTGGTAGTTATGCTTGGCATAGCAATCACCACTATGCACATATAAAAAACTTATGTGAAAGAGAGGGGTGGTTTTAAATTACTTCCATTTAATATTACAACCTATACTTGGTTTTTGCTCCGGATTAATAAGCTCACCTTTGTATAAAGCATCTAAAGCATTTCTTAAGTCACTTCCGTTTAGTGGTATTCCGTTTCCTGGTCTAGAATCATCTAATTGTCCGCGATACACTAATTTTAAATCAGAATTAAAAAGATAAAAATCTGGAGTACAAGCAGCATCATAAGCTTTTGCTATTTCTTGGCTTTCATCATACAAATAAGGAAAACTGTACTTATTTTCTATAGCAACCTTTGTCATTAGGTCTGGAGCATCTTGCGGGTAGTTTATGACATCGTTACTTGAAATTGCAACAAAATTAAAACCCTTACTTTTATAATCATTAGCAATTTTTACAAGCTCTGGATTTACGTGAATTACAAAAGGGCAATGATTACAAATAAAGGCTATTACAGTCCCTTTTTCTCCTTTACAGCTATCTAAAACAATAAATGTATCTGTTGTAGTGTCTAAAAGATTAAAATTAGGAGCAACCGTTCCTAAAGCTAACATATTACTTGGTGTACGAGCCATTTTGTTTTATTTAAATGTAGCTGTTAAAATAACTATATTTGAATGGTAAAGGTAAAAATAATAGATATGAAAGAGCAAATTATGTGGTCAGATTTTTCTAAAATTGATATGCGTATAGGAACTATTATTGATGTTAATGATTTTCCTGAAGCACGTAACCCAGCGTATCAATTAAAAATAGATTTTGGTGAAGAAATTGGTGTTTTAAAAACATCTGCACAAATAACATTGCGTTATACTAAAGAACAGTTGCTAAACAGGCAAATTATGGCAGTTGTAAACTTCCCTAAAAAACAGATAGCTAATTTTATGAGTGAATGTTTGGTTATGGGAGCAGTAGAGGGTAAAGATGTAATATTATTAAGCCCTGACGCTAAAGTGCCAAACGGATTAAAAATAGGATAGTTACTTAACAAAAAAATCTCGAGTTGTTAGCCCGAGATTTTTATAGTTGATTAGAACTTTTACATCATTTTACCAAAATAAATGGCATTCATTAAAAGTTTGTTAGTGCCAAACCAAAAGGCTCTAAAATTAGTGTTATCTGTAAATAAAATAACTTGTCCTTTACCATAACCACTTGTCTTAAACGGAACACTATTTTTTAGCACAGCTAAATTTTCTTTAGAAATATAACCACTTAATAAAGGGTTGTTAGTGTATTGTATAGGGTTGTTATAACTATTCTTATCTGGAGTAATGTAAATGTTAGTATTCCTAAATAGTGGTAGTTTATCATTTTTATACCCGTAATTTATAGGATGAGAACGGTCTAGCTTTGCTTCAAAAATTGCACCACCGGTTACTTGTGCGCCTCTAAAATCTCTACGTTTATCAAAAGGAATATTTTTGGCTACAATAGCAGAATCCCTCTTAAAATCTATTTTTAAAAGCTCGTTAGAATTTAACCAGTATGCAGCATTTCTGTATCCTATTAAAGTGCCGCCAGCTTTAACCCAATCTTTAATTTTAGCAACAGAACTTTTGTCTAAAGCACTACCATAAACACTAGGTATAATAAGAGCTGTATATCTGCTTAAATCTACTCTAGAAAAATAATCTGTATCTAGTTTGGTAATTTTCATATTGTAACGCTGGTCAAACAAATGCCATATTTCTCCTGCATCTGCATAGGTTACACCACTACCAACTAGTAAGCCTACTTGTTGTTTTTTAATAGGATCAAACTCATTACTACCTAAATCTATTCCTTTAGTTAGACCTGTACCCACAGCAGTCACTTTTAAATTGTTTTCTTCTGCTATTTGAAGCATAAACTGTTGCATCTCTGCTTTATTAAGACGTTGGTTTTGTACAGGAACCATAATAGTACCATAATCATAGCTTTTACCCTCTACAGTAAAGGGCTCTTTACCAACTTTTACTCTAAGGCCAGCCTCTAAAATAGTATTTAATGCTCTAGGGCTGTAATACTCATTCCACTCAAATAAATAAGCGTAATTACTATTTCCTGTTAAGCTACCAATTAAAGGCTTAAGTTCTTTTATTTCCTCACCCAAATTACTAAGACTTGTAGTTTCTGTGTAATCTAAATTAAAAGCTAATGGGAATGTCCAGGCAGAAATATCATAAAATAAACTATCTGTAAATGTTGTTCTTTTTTCGAACATTGCATTTATAAGTTTATAATTTTTTTGGTTCATAGGAACAACATAACTAGCTCCTCTTTGGTAGTTTTTGCCGTTTATAGAAACATCAGTTTTTAAGTGGTTAAATTTAATGTTATGTCTTTTTAATATGTCTGCTAAGTGCCAAGTTTTAGAGGCGTCTTTATTGTCTCCAAAAATAATAGCTTTTGTTTTACTTTTTGCGGCTTGTGACTTAGCATTTTTATAAAATTGCTGCTGGTACCCCAATATTTTAGAACGCATATTATATGCAGCTTCTATTGTAGATAAGGCTGCTGTAAACTGGTTTCTAATTGTAAAAGGGAAAGTAAGTATACCATTTTCACTTTCTTGTACGTGGCCACGAGAACTACCTTGCTCAAATAAAATACCAATGCTACCGTTAACGTCAGGAAAAGTAGATCCTTTACCATAATAATAGTCATCATAATTTTCTTCAGAATAATATAAAGAACCAATTTTGTCAAAAGCTTTGGCGTGATACGTTCCAATTTCTGCTGTTAATTCTTGATTTATTTTTGGAGTTAATGGGTGTACTCTTGTAGGTTCTCCTGGTTGAAAAAAGAATGTTGAGTTTGTACCCATTTCATGATGGTCTGTTAAAATATTAGGCAACCATTTATGAAATGTGGTAATCCTTGCTTGACTTTCTGGTAATTGTACAGGTAACCAGTCACGGTTCATATCAAACCAATAGTGATTAGTACGACCGTTTGGCCAAGTTTCATGATATTCTCTATCATTACCATCTGGATTCAAATTTTTGCTTTTGTTGCTGTTTGCCCAATGTGCAAAACGTTGTATACCGTCTGGGTTAAAAGCCGGATCCATTAGAATAACTAAGTTATTTAGTTGTTCTTCAATTTCTTTGCCTTGTGCAGCTGCTAAATAGTAAGCATATGCTAAACCAGCATTTGCACCACTTGGCTCATTACCATGGATAGAAAAACCTTGGTAAACAACAATAGGTTGGTTGCTGGTATTTGCACTGCTATTTGTATTAGCAATGTGAGCTTGTCTTATGTTTTCTAAATTAGCTTGATTTTTAGCAGAAGTTATAGTTAATAATAATATAGGTCTGCCTTCATAAGTTTCACCTCTATTTTCTATAGTAATACGATCACTAGCCTTTGCTAATGCTTTCATATAAAACTGCAATTTATCATGAGATACGTGCCACTCACCAACTTCATGACCTATAATATCTATTGGTTTAGGAATGTTTGGGTTGTATGTTACGTTTTGTGGTAGGTAATAATTTAAGTCTAGTTTTTCTTGTGCTTGGTTTAGTTGAAACACTAGAAAGGCTAGTAAAAAAAGTCTTTTTTTCATAGGTGAGTTAGTTTTTGAAAATAAAAAAAGCGACCCTTTTAAAGGGTCGCTTAAAGATACATTTTTTTTAGAATTTAAATGTCGTCAAAGCTTACGTTTGTAAAGCTACTAGCTGTTGCAGTTTCTTCAACTACGTTAGAATGTTCTTCTTTTTTAAAATCTTTTTGGTGTCTGTCAGAAATTACTTCCTCACCTTTTTCTTCAATAATGTAGTCCATCATTTCATTTAAAATCTCTTTAAACGGAGTAAAATCTTCTTTATACAAGTAGATTTTATGTTTTTTATAATGGAAAGACCCATCATCATGTGTAAATTTTTTACTCTCAGTAACCGTTAAATAATAATCTCCAGCCTTAGTACTCCTCACATCAAAAAAATAAGTCCGTCTACCGGCTCTTAGTACTTTTGAATAAATCTCTTCCTGATCCATTAGTTCTTTTTCACTCATTGTTATAGTTATCTTGTTAGTGTAATGTTATCATAGTATTCCTCAAAAATGGAAAAAAAATAACTAATTGACAACATTTTTCTAACTTTCTTTCTCAGAGAGTTGACTATTATAAAGAGCTTTGTAATAGCCGTCTATCTCAAATAATGAGTTATGAGTTCCTTCTTGAACTACTTTTCCGTGATCTAAAATTATAATTTTGTCTGCATTTTTTGCAGAAGATACTCTATGACTTACTATTAGAGTAGTTTTGTTTTTAGACGCTGTTTTAAGATTGTTTAATATTTTTTCTTCAGTTTCTGTATCTACAGCAGAAAGGCAGTCATCAAAAAGGTAAATTTTAGGATCCTTTAGTAGTGCTCTGGCAATAGATACACGTTGTTTTTGGCCACCACTTAGGGTTATGCCTCTTTCACCCAATACAGTGTCGTACTTTTCTTTAAAGTTCATAATATTTTTATGAACAACAGCTTTTTTGGCTACAGCAATTATCTCATCATCTGTAGCATTCTCTTTACCAAATTTAATATTATCTTTTATAGAGTCAGAAAATAAGAAAGCATCTTGTGGTACAGCACCAATATTTTGTCTTAAACAATCTAGGTTTACATTTTTAATTGGAGTATCGTCTATAAGTATATTACCAGAAGAAACATCGTATAACCTAGCAATAAGGTCTAAAATAGTAGACTTTCCACTACCTGTTTTACCTATAATGGCTACTGTTTCTCCAGGATTTATAGTAAAAGAAACGTTGTTTAAAGCGGTAATGTTAGTATCGTCATAAGTGAAACTTACATTTTTAAACTCTATTTTACCATTAATCTCCATAAGATTAGTGACGGTATTTTTAATCTCAGGCTCTTCTTGTAAAAACTCGTTTATACGTTCTTGTGATGCTTCTGCTCTTTGTATTATAGACGTTAACCAACCAACAATAGCAACAGGCCACGTAAGCATATTTACATAAATAATAAATTCAGCAATAAGGCCAATACTTTCTATTTCTCCGTTTAAATATTGTTTACCACCAACATAAATAACAATAATATTACTAATACCAATTAGTAAAACCATTAGTGGAAAAAACCAAGCATTTATTTTAACCAAAGACATACTTTTATCTTTGCCCTCATTAGCTAAAGACACAAGTTCTTCATTGGTACGGTTTTCTATACCATATGCTTTAATAACAGATATACCAGAGAAAGATTCTTGTGCAAACGTAGAAAGTTTACTTAAAAACTGCTGTACAACCGTACTACGTTTGTGTATAAGTTTACTAATTTTATAAATTAAAACAGATAAAATAGGTAATGGTATAAGCGTGTAAATTGCTAGTGTAGGAGCTTTAGAATACATTATGGGTATTATGCAGGCAAACAATGTAATGGTGTTCATCCCATACATTAATGCAGGTCCGCAATACATTCTAACCTGACTAACATCTTCGCTAATCCTGTTCATTAAATCTCCAGTTCTATTCTTTTTGTAAAAATTAAGACTTAGTTTTTGGTAGTGGTCATACACTTCGTTTTTTAAGTCATACTCTATGTGTCTAGATACGTTTATAATGGTTTGTCTCATTAAAAAAGTAAAAAAACCAGATAATAAAGCAGCTCCTAAAATTATAAGTATATAGTCTAGTAAGTGCCCTTTAACTAATTCTATAGATATATTATCTTGATTAATAAATTCTTTTACAACATTAATAGATTTGTTTACGTAAGGAGGCATTACTAATGAAAATACACGTGCAATTACAGTAATAATAATACCAATAGTAAGTTTAAGCCAATATTTTTTAAAGTACTTATTTATATGTTTTAACTCTTTCATTTACTTTTAAGGATAGTGGTGTTGTACTAAGTTGGCAAAGATAGGTTTTTGAAGTATAACCTTATGTTATCATTATCATAAGATAAAAACTTACTACAATTGGTACATTTGAAAAATATAATAGTACTTTTGCAAAATATAATTTTTAACAAATTAAAGTTCTTTTTCAATGCTAACAAGAAGGCATATTAGGGTTAAAGTAATGCAATGCATCTACGCCCTCACTCATTCACAAGATGACACACTAGAAAAACAAGTAAAGTTTTTAAAGTACAGTGTGGATAGTATGTATACATTATACTTACTAATGTTAAGTTTGTTGGTAGAACTGCAAAAAAGAGCAGAAGAGCAAGCAGATATTACGGCCAAAAGTTATTTGGGTAACGTTTCTGATGCTTATCCAGACCGCAAAAAATTTGTAAACAATAAAGTGTTGTTGCAAATAGCAGACAACAAGTTACTACTTGAAGAATTGTCTAGTAGAAAATTAAATGACTGGTACTTAAACGAGGAGTACATTAGGTTAATTTACAAAGAGGTAATAGAAAGTGAATATTATACAACTTATAT
>NZ_JBDVAA010000059.1:0-1904 GCF_039943695.1 Cellulophaga sp.
TAATGTAATATTTCATTTAATGTATACTATTTTTAAAAAACCTTGTAATATAAAATAACAAGGGCAGTTAGCAATGTGGCTATTAAAACACCTCTTGCTCTGTAATCTCTTCTTATTTTTAAAAACAGAAAAAAAGCAATTAAATTTAATATAGCTCCAAGCGCTAAAAGACTGCCAATATGGTCGCTCTCAATAGCAGCTTTAAAAGTTTCTACAATACTTAAATCAGAAAATAGTAAAATGTAAGCTAACGTACCAATAGAATTGGCAATTATGCCTACAAGAAATCCAATTATAACCTCTTTTTTAGTGTTCATTTAAATTCCAGTTGTTTAGTTGTTGTATGGTGTGGTGTGCAGTTAAATCAAACTGAGTTGGAACCACAGAAATATAGTTGTTAGCTAAAGCAAATTCGTCTGTATCTTCGCCTTTATCAAGCAATTCAAACTCACCTGTAAGCCAGTAGTAGTCTTTACCCATTGGGTTGGTTCTTTTGTCAAATTTTTCTTTCCAATTGGCACGTGCTTGTCTACACACTTTTATTCCTTTTATAAGTTCATTTTCCTTAACAGGAATATTAACATTTAGTACAACACCTTTAGGAATTCCGTTTGCAAGTGCTTGTTTTACAATTTTTTGTACAAAAGGTTTTGCTTCTTCAAAATTGGCATCCCATGAAAAATCGCAAAGCGAAAAACCAATTGCGGGTATGCCTTCAATTCCGGCTTCAATAGCGGCACTCATTGTGCCAGAATATATTACGTTTATAGATGAGTTAGAACCGTGATTTATGCCGCTTATACAAATATCTGGTTTGCGGTCTAAAAGTTCTTGAAGTCCCATTTTCACACAGTCTGCTGGCGTTCCGCTACAGCTGTATTCTTGTTCTGCACCATCAACATCATCAATAGTTACTAGGTTTGCGTGGAGTGTATTATTAATGGTAATTGCATGGCCCATTCCAGACTGAGGACTGTCAGGAGCAACAACAACAACATCTCCAATTTCTTTCATAAATTTAACCAAGGATCTTAGGCCAGGAGCAGTAATTCCGTCATCATTGGTAACTAATATTAATGGTTTTTCCATTTAAAGTATAATTTATACCGTAAAAATACGTTTTTAAAATGTTTACAAGAATGCTTTTTAAAAATCTATCTTATAATTATCATAAATAGGTTAAAAAACTGTTGCAAACTTAGAATGTGGCATAGTTTTTTCAGTATCTTGGTAAAATAATTAAAATTTACGTTGTTTTTAATGTAATTTTAAGAAACCAAATTCTACTAAAGTTAAAATAATACATAGATGAAAAAGAATTTAATTGTTATGTCACTTGGGATGCTATTTGCAGTAGCGTCTTGTAGTTTCACAAATAAATCTTTAGACACAGTTAACGACGGTGATAAAGATAAATTACTGATAGAGATAATTGCATACATGTTAGAAAAAGGTCATTATGAACCTAAAGACATTAATGACGATTTTTCAGTGTCAGTTTTTGAAGAATTTATTGATGTTTTAGACCCTACAAAAAGATACTTTTTAGAAAGCGATATAAAAGAGTTTGAAAAGTATAAATTTCAGATTGATGATCAGATAAAAAATACTGACATCAGCTTTTTTGATTTAGTTCATAAAAGGTTAAAGAAGCGTATGGCTGAAGCATCTGACATATATAAAGATATTTTAAGTAAGCCTTTTAATTTTGATACAGCTGAGAAAATTGATATTAATTATGAGGAGCAGACTTTTGTTTCGTCAAAAAAAGAATTAAGAGAAAGGTGGAGAAAGCAACTTAAGTATGCAACCATTAGTACTTTTGATGATAAACTTACAGATAAAGACAAACCTTTGTCTAAGTCCGAAGCAGAGAAAGCAGCAAGAGATTTAACAAAAACAAC